>CAMZHP010000176.1 GCA_947306845.1 uncultured Prevotellaceae bacterium | reverse complement strand
TCCCATCTCAGGATCCCATAACTTGAAGTCGCTGATACAAAAAATGTTGTTTCCTGACGCGAAGAAGCGCAACAGGCTAAGGCCTAGTTTCTTGGATTTCTTCTCGGGCAGTGAGTAACCTAATTCCACTGTCTTCAGACGCAGGAATGAGCCATCGCGCAGCCACCATGTTGAGTTCACGGTGTTGTTGGCGACACCTGCTGTCGACAAGCGGGGCCAGAAAGCATAGGGGTCAGGGTGCTCCTCACTCCAATAGTTGCCGGCAACCAGTTTCAGCGCGTTGCGGTGGTTGGCCAGCGGCTCAATCGAAGAAGGCTGGATGAAGAACGACGAATGAGCGGAACCCTGGAAGAAGAATGACACGTCAAAGTTCTTGTAACCCGTGGATGCACCAAAGCCATAGACGATCTCCGGGTCTGTGGGATATCCAATGGCTACCATGTCCTTCGTGTTGATGACACCATCATTGTTGATGTCCACATACTTGATGTCGCCTGCCATGTAGGTGGCTCCTGCCACCACTTCCTGGCGCGGACTGTTTTCCACATCGTTTTGGTCGATGAAGAGACGCTCTGCCACATAGCCCCATTGCTGGCTCAGGTTGTAACCGAAACGGTTGCGCCAAGGCTCGGGATAGATAAGGTCGCCGCCACGGATGTATTTGCTGGTGGTGTAGGTGTAGTTGAAGCGTGTCTGCAACCACCATTTCGGGGTGATGCTCCAGTTGATGTCGCAAGAGGCATCGATACCGTGCTTGCTGGTCTTGCCCATGTTGGCATAAATGTCGGCAGTGGCACCCATGGCCAGGGGTACGCTGCCCATTCTCTGGTAGATGTCGTCACGGTCCTCCCGGAAGTATTCCACCTGGATGGTGGCCTTGTGCATGAAGTCCATCTCGACACCATAGTTCTGCATCTTTGCTGCCTCCCAGCCAATCTTTGAGTTGGCGTAACGGTTGATGGAGTAGCCATTGTAGGTGACGTCAAAATCCTGTCCCCAAGTGTAACCCGTACCGCTGTTGCTCGTGTTGACATCGGCAAGATAGTAGAAGCGCTGGCTTGTCGACATGATATTGTCGTTGCCCACCAGACCATAGCTGGCCTTGAACTTGAACATGGGGAATATTTTGCCCAATGCGGAGTTTTCCCAGAATTTCTCGTTGGAGATGATATAGCCTACACCAATAGAGGGGAAGAAGCCCCATCGGTGGTCGCGGTCAAACTTCTCGGAGCCGTTGTAGCCGAAGTTGGCCTCCAGATAATAACGCTCTCCATAACTGTAAGTGAAGCGTCCCGACAAGCCCAACGTACGGATGGGAAGTGAGCCGAAGGCGCCGCCTTGGTTGCCCAGCAGCTGCTCCTTCATCTGACCTACCAACATTCCGCTTACTCCATGCTTGCCAAACTCGCGGTTGTACTGCGCTGCTACCTCAAAGTAATAGGAACTGCTTGTCGAGAGGCTTTGGGATGGGTTGCTCAGACGGTCGGTACCTTCCTGTACTTGATCAAGGTTGTATTTTGTGCCTAACTCGCTCACCTCTGTCTTCAAGGCATAATAGAAAGGTGTCATGGAGCGGGTGTTGGTGTTGGAACCCGTCGATGTGAATGATGCCAGTGCCCTGGCCGACAGTCCTTCTGTGATCATTTTCAGGTCTTGCTCAAGGGTGAAGATAGAGTTGCCCGTGTATGAGAAGGCGTCGGAATAGCCCACCATCATCTCGGCATAGGGGTTCGGATAACGGACGCTACCCACATTGTTTCCATAGAGCACATGCTCGGCATAATACCAGGTGTTGTCTATCGACTTGTCGTAAAAAGCAGGGAAGTCAACGGGGTTGGCCCGCATGATCTGGTCGAAGAGGCTGGAGGTGGAGGCGGCAGGAGTATTCGAACGGTCAAGGAGCGTATACACCTTCACTGCGGCCTTCGTCGTCTTGGTGAGATTCACGTCGATGTTGGCGCGGATGTTGTAGCGGTTGATGCTGATATTGTTGTTGTAGTTGTTGACAGCCGGAACCTTCAACAGACCGTTCTCGTGGGTGTAGGCAGCCGAGAGGTAATACTGTGCCACCTCGCCGCCGCCCGAGGCGGTCACGGTGGCTTTGTAGTTCAGGGCTGCATCCTTGAACATCATCCCATACCAGTCGACATTGGGATAGAGCATCGGGTCGACACCGTTGCGGGTGTTCTCGATCTTCTCCATCAGGTAGGTGTCGCTGGTCACACCTTGTATGTCGCGCGTGCGGATGGCATAATTGTATAGGTTCATGTATTCCACACCGTCAACAAACTCCAGAATCTTCGTCGGGGTGGAAATCTGGGATTCCAGGCGGCCTGTGATCCTGAGCTTGCCCTTCTTTCCTGATTTCGTCGTCACCAGGATCACACCATTGGCACCCTTCGAACCATAGAGTGCGGTGGCTGTGGCGTCTTTCATGATGGAGAAACTGGCAATGTTCTCCGGTTCCAGACGGGCAAGGTCTTCGGTCGACATCTCGATGCCGTCGATCAGGATGAGCGGACCTGCCAGCGAACTCTCAAGGCTGCTCACACCGCGGATGAAGAAGTTGGCGTTGTCCTTGCCAGGCTCACCCGTGCGCTGATATGACACCACACCGGCGATGCGGCCCGCCATCGTGTTCGTCAGGTTCGTGCTTGGCGTGCGCAACTCAGAAGGATTGATGGTCTCGATAGAACCAATCACCGAGTTCTTCTTCTGGCGTGAAAACGCCACGACCACCATTTCTTCAAGGGTGTTCTCGTCTTCTTGCATGACAAGGTCAATCTCGGTGCGTTGGCCGACATACTCCTTCTTTGTCGCAAAACCAATGTAGGAGAATGTAATGGTATCAGTAGGTTCGGCATTCAGCGCGTATTTTCCGTCAATCGAGGTGACGGTGCCGCCTGTCTCCTTGCCCCTGATGACCACAGTGACACCCGGCATCGGTGTGCCTTCTTTGTCAACTACAAGTCCTTTTACGATATGTTGGGCATCTACTGGCAGTGAGCCAACGACCAACATCAACACTATCGCAAAGAACAGTTTCAGATGATTCTTTCTCATTGAATAGGTTTTTAGGGTTGATGGTATATTGTTTATGGTATTGACAAAAGTGCTTTAGTTCTCGTGCTGTTTTTCAACGCACATTTTAGGTCGGTTTTCCGATGCAAAAATAATAAAAACTAAAGCACGTAATTCTTTGAAAAAAGAAAAAGTAGATTAGCAACAACATAACGATTTACTATATTGTTGCTAATCAATGGTTTATGAAAAAGCAACCGAGGCGCAAAAGTAGATTTTAGAAAGGCTTTTTTGTGTTGCCAATTTGCTTCACGGCCTCTTCAAATTGGTCTCTTGAGCCGATAGCGGCGTTTTTCACGGTCGAGCGATAGTTGTAGATGGTGTGAACGGAGTAGTTGAGAAATTCTGCTATCTTCGAACTGTCGGTAATGCCCATGCGGATCAAGGCGAATATGCGCAATTCGGTGGTGAGAGATTTTGAATCTGGTGGCGTGATTCTGGACTCTGGCCGAAGCAGGGCATTGAACTCGTCAATGAACGTGGGGAGGATATTGAGAAAGGCCACGTCAAATTTGCCCAGCAACTCATCGCTGTCTCTTGACTTCATCTCGCGCATCTTGCTCGGCGACAAGAATGCGGATAGTTGGCCGCTCTTTTGTTTCTTCAATACGGTGGAGCGGAAAGTCTCTATCTTGGTGATGTAATCCGAACAAAGAGCGAGGAAGTCCCCGAGATAAACCTCTTTCATGCGGTTGCTTTCGTTGAGCAGGTTGTAGCTTTCATGGAGCTTTTCTATCGTCTGCTGCAACTCATTGTTCAATTTGGTCAGTATTTGGTTGCTCTCATCCAGTTCCCTACGGGCAACCCTCAGCTTGCGCATCTGACTGATGACGTACAGAACGGCAATGGCAAGCAGCAGCGCCAGCACACCGACCAGGATGAGCATGACACTTAACTTGCGGTTCTGGTTGTTGGTCATCTGTTGGTAGTTGTGGGCGATGTTGTTGAGAATGTCTATGCTCTGGAGGTTTCGGAGGGGTGAATTGTATTGTTGCAAACCGTCCTGCGAGATATTGATCAGTAGATACGAACGTTTCACATCTCCGTCCCCACTGAGCATATCGGCAAGCGTCCATAGCGATGCCTGGTCCTTGATGGAATGGCGAAGGTCTCCAATGGCCGACCTGATCAGCCATTGTTTCTCTTTCTCCTTGTCTCCCAGACCTTTGAAAATCAATGAGCGGAAATAAGCTACCTCGGAGTATTGCTTCGACAACGAGTCGATGCGCTCAAGACGTTGGTCGCTGTACTTGAGTGCTGCCGCATAGTCCTGCCTGTTGCGTGCAAAGGTCTCAAGCAACTCAAGGTAGATGTCGCTCTCAGGCAGCTTGCTGTAGTATTGCTGGAGCCGGTACCGGTATTGACCGGCTTTGTCGAGATAGCTGGTATTGATCTCACTGTCGTGGGAGTAATACCCCGACTCTCCATACACATGCCTGCAGGCGTCGTAGAAAAGTGGCAAGATGCTGTCGGGCAAATGAGCCTCGTCGATTTTTGAGATGATGCTCACGGCTTCGAGATAAGAGCCTGTCTTTGCATAGTATTGCGCCTTGAGCAGCTTCATGCGGGTGACGAAACCTTGGTTGCCGCTCTGCTCAGCCAACTGCAGGTTACGATTAATATATAAGGTGGTGGAGTCGTAGTTGAACTTTGAATAGGCCTCGATGAGTTGGTCGGTCAGGGAAATCTCTTCTGCCAACCCACCTTTCCTGTGTCGGATGCGTTCCTTGATGGCCTCAATGTTTTTCTCATGGGCCGCATCATATTCTTCGATGTGGCTGATGGCGGAGTCCAATTGAGCCAATAGAATGGCTGTCTGGCCGGATTGATGATGAGGAGTTGTCACCCCTTTTACCGCCAAGGGAAAGAGCAATAACAAAAAGGCAAGGATGATTAGATTTATCTTGGTCATTTCTATTCCTAATAGAGCGTAGTTAACATGTTTGGTTTTGGCAAAGTTATAAAAAATAGCAGACATGACCGCGCAAACGGAGGTGTTTTTTTCCTTTTCTTGCTTGATTTGTAAAAAACGTGTATAATTCCTTCTACTTTTTTGCCCATAGGGAAGAAGTGTAACCTTTTGATTTGCAAATAAATAGTTGTTGTCTCACATGACACCCAATCCACTATGGCGGTTGCTGACCTTTGAATGACGCTATTTTTTCACTATTTTTGCACAATCATGATCTTCACCAGAAAACCTAAGAGATGAATATGCCAAATACAATGAAAAAGACCAAAGCCAGACAATTCTGGGTTTTATTGCTGCTTATCGTTTCCGCTGTGACAGGAAAGGCCCAGCCCAATACCGGCATGGAAACCACGCATGACGAGTCGGGTTTCGTCCCCGAAGGGTATCAGTTGGACTGGAACGATGAGTTTGATGGCAGCGAACTGAACACCAATGACTGGAAATTTGAGATACAGGAGCCTGGTTGGGTCAACAACGAACTACAGCGGTATGTTGGAAAGACATACCGGGGGAATAAGGTGGTGTTTGTAGAGGATGGGCACCTCACCATCCGTGCTCAGAAGGTCGAGGGCCAGATTGTATCGGGACGCATCAATGCCCGGCCTTCTCAGGGATGGCGATACGGATATTTCGAGGCGCGCATCAAACTGCCGAAGGGAAAGGGCACATGGCCCGCTTTCTGGATGATGCCGGTGAATGTGGACTGGGCGACAAACCCCTGGCCGCGTTGTGGAGAGATCGATATTATGGAAGAGGTGGGATATGCCCCGGGACACGTGTCGTCATCCATCCATTGTGATACTTACAATCATACAGTCAATACGCAGAAAACACATTCCATGTATTTGCCCACAGCCGAGGACGAATACCATATCTACAGTGTGGAATGGACATCCGAGAGATTGTCGTTCTTTGTCGACGGACAAAAGCACATGGAGTTTCTAAAAGAGAGCGATGACCATTCGGTGTGGCCTTTCCATTATGCTTTCCATCCCATCCTCAACTTGGCATGGGGTGGCTCATGGGGAGGAGCACAAGGAGTGGATGAGTCTGCCTTGCCCGCCGAACTGCTCGTCGATTATGTGAGGGTTTACAAAAAGCCGATGCCTGAGACAGCCAAGAAAATCGTGGCGTATGTCACCTCGTGGTCGTCTGTTCCGGTTGACCCGAATGTCATGACGCATGTCAACTATGCATTCGGAGGCATCGACGGCAATGGACATGTGACGGTGGATGGGAAAAACCGCTGTTTGGAAACCGTGGCATTGAAAAAGAAGAACCCCGCTTTGAAAGTGCTGTTGAGCATAGGTGGATGGGGCAGGGGGAACTTCTCCCCTGTGGCGGCTGATGAGGCCAAGAGGAAGGAATTCGCCAGGTCTTGCCGCGAGTTCTGCGACCAATATGGTATCGATGGCATCGATATCGACTGGGAGTTTCCCGGAAACAACTCCTCGGGAGAGCCTTCCCCGTCGAATGAGAAAAACAATTACACGCTGATGATGCGTGAACTCCGTGAGGCACTGGGGACCGAGCGGTTGCTCACCATGGCCTCGGCTGCCAGTCCGGGTTATTATGATTATAGGTCACTCATAGGATATCTCGATTTCGTCAATGTCATGACCTACGACATGGCCAGTCCGCCCCACCATCATTCCGCGCTATATCGTGGAGGCACGGTGGGAAATGGATGGCTGGTGGCGCATGAGTCCATTCAGGAACATCTGAAGGCAGGGGTACCGGCCGAAAAACTGGTGATGGGCCTGGCTTTCTATGGCAATGGCAATGCTGACGGCAGCGGCTCCGCCAATCAGATATCGTTGCAGGAGATAGAGAACGGCATTGCCAGCGGCAAATGGACTGACCACTGGGATGATGTGGCGAAAGTGCCGTATGTGACCAAC
>CAMZHP010000175.1 GCA_947306845.1 uncultured Prevotellaceae bacterium | reverse complement strand
CGGGGGTATCTTCGGGAGTTTCGTCAATGACTTCTTCCTCAATGATGTCATCTTCGATGATGTCGTCTTCGATGATGTTTTCGGGTATATCCTCGGAATCGTCCTCAGGAGCTACAGAGTCGTGGCTGACGATGACATCCGGTTCGTTGTCTTGTCGGATGCTGTCGCTTTTCTGAGCCCACTCAGCCCTGCTCATTTGTTCGACGGAAGCTTCCAGTTCGGCTCCCATGACCTTGCATACGCTGGCGATGACATCATTCTTCTTGGTGAGGTTGATCAATCTCACGCCCTGCGTAGCACGCCCCATCACCCTGCATTCAGCGACGGAGAGTCTGATGGCTATGCCGCTCTTGTTGATGATCATGAGATCGTGGTCGTCGGTGACATTCTTGATGGCCACCACTCGTCCGGTCTTCTCTGTGATCTGCAGGGTCTTGACACCTTTGGTTCCCCTCGACGTCTTGCGGTAGTCCTCCACCTGGGAGCGCTTGCCGTAGCCATTCTCGCTGACCACCATGATGGTCTCCTTGTCAGCGTTGTTGACCACAATCATGCCCACCACTTCGTCGTCGCCCTCATCGAGACGCATGCCGATGACGCCTGTGGCGACACGTCCCATGCTGCGCACGGCAGACTCCTCGAAGCGCACTGCCCGTCCGTTGCGATTAGCCAGTACGAGTTCGTTACGTCCGTTGGTGAGTCTTACGTCCACCACCTCATCGCCTTCTAGGATATTGATGGCATTGACACCCATCGTCCTAGGCCGGCTGTAATATTTGAGACAGGTTTTCTTGACGATGCCCTTTTTGGTGGCGAACACGACAAAATGGGTATTGAGGAATTCCTCATCATCGAGTCCTCTGAGTCTGAGGAAAGCGTTGACAGAATCATCGGGGTCGATATTGAGCATGTTCTGTATGGCCCTTCCCTTGGAGTCTTTTCCTCCCTCGGGTATCTCATAGCACTTCAGCCAATAGCATCTTCCTTTCTTGGTGAAGAAGAGCATGGTGTTGTGCATGGTGGCAGGATAGATAAACTCGGTGAAGTCCTGCTCTCTTGTGCGTGCCCCCTTGCTTCCTACTCCGCCACGAGCCTGTCCGCGGAACTCGCTGAGGGGTGTGCGCTTGATATATCCCAGATGGCTGACGGTGATGACCACCGGGTCGTTGGGATAGAAGTCCTCAGGATTGAACTCCTCTGAGGAATATTTGATCTCCGTGCGCCGCTCATCGCCATATTTGGCCTTAACGTCGAACAGTTCGTCCTTCATCACTTTCTTGCACAATTCTGGATCGTCGAGGATGGACTGCAAGTAGGCGATCTGCCTCAGCAACTCATCATACTCAGCATGGAGCTGATCGACACGCAGGCTGGTGAGCTGTGAAAGTCTCATATCGACGATGGCCTTCGACTGCAGCTCATCGATATTGAAGCGTTTCTCAAGGTTGCGCTGTGCATCGGTCGGTGTGCTCGAAGCTCTGATGATGTGCACCACCTCATCGATATTGTCGCATGCGATGATGAGTCCTTCAAGGATATGTGCGCGCTCCTGTGCCTTTCTGAGTTCAAACTTGGTGCGGCGGATGGTGACATCATGCCTGTGCTCTACGAAATACTTCACGCACTCCTTGAGTGTGAGCAGGCGTGGGCGCCCCTTGACCAGTGCAATGCAGTTGACAGAGAAGGAGCTTTGCAGCGCGGTCATCTTGAACAGTTTGTTGAGGATAACGTTGGCATTGGCATCCTTTTTCACATCTACGACGATGCGCATGCCCTGCCGTCCCGACTCATCGTTGACATTGGAAATGCCCTCCAGTTTGCCCTCCTTCACCAAGTCGGCGATATACTCAATGAGCTGTGCCTTGTTCACGCCGTAGGGAATCTCATGGACGACGATTTTGTCGTGTGTCTCCCCACCTTCGATTTCAGCCTTGGCTCTCATGACGATGCGTCCGCGCCCCGTCTCATAGGCGTCTCGCACGCCCTGAATGCCATAGATATAGGCACCTGTCGGGAAGTCTGGTGCCTTGATATGCTCCATCAGTCCTTCGGTGTCGATGTCGGGATTGTCGATGTAGGCGCAGCAACCGTCGATCACCTCGCCGAGGTTATGAGTGGGGATATTGGTAGCCATACCCACGGCGATGCCGTTGCCGCCGTTGACGAGCAGGTTGGGCACCTTGGTAGGCATCACAGAAGGCTCTGTGAGCGAGTCATCGAAGTTATTGACCATGTCGACAGTATCTTTCTCGATGTCGTCCATGATGTGCTCGCCCATCTTTGAGAGGCGGCACTCCGTATAACGCATGGCGGCAGGAGAGTCACCATCAACGCTTCCGAAGTTGCCTTGTCCGTCGACCAATGTATAGCGCATGTTCCAGGTCTGCGCCATCCTGACGAGTGCGCCATAGACCGAGCTGTCGCCATGGGGGTGGTATTTGCCAAGCACCTCACCGACGACACGTGCACATTTCTTATATGGTTTGTCGCTGGTATTGCCTATGCCCATCATTCCGTAGAGGATACGTCTGTGCACAGGCTTGAAACCGTCTCTCACATCCGGCAGGGCACGGGCCACGATGACCGACATCGAATAGTCGATGTAGGATTTCTTCATCTCCTCTTCGATGTTGATCCTAATGATCCTGTCCTGGTCAAAAGTCTGATTTTCGTCCATTTTCTTGTTTTGGGTTGATAAGTTCCCCGGGAGTCAAAAATCGCCGTAGAGGCCATTTTAAGGCATTCTGAGCGTTTTTCCCGCGTTTCAAGGTGTAAAATTACGACTATTTTCGGACTTGGAAAAAGAAAAGGGTGAAAAACTTGAGAAAATTAAGAATATTTAGTTTTGAAACAGACATAGAAAAAGCCCCCTCTCGTTTGAGAAGGGACTTGCTTGCTGTGTATCTGCAAATAGTGATCAGTGTCTTCTGTGGCCCTGTGGTCCTCTCTGTCCTCCTGGGAAGAACGGAGGTCGTGCTGCATTTTTCACTGCCTGACGGTGGAACCGCCCTTCAGCCCTGATGACATCATAGAGTTTGGAAGCGGGAATGATCGTTAGAAACCGCGTATGGTAGTTGGCCTGCAGTTGCTTCATCTCCAGTTCGATGCGGTCAGACTCTGCGATAGCCTGCCTGCATGCCTCCTCGTCGGCGGGTTTCATGCGCTGCAGTTCTCGCATCTGTCGGAAGAGAGCCCTTTGCTTCTTGTTCATCTCCTCATAAAGGGGAAAGAACTTGGCTGCCTCTGTCGGGGTGAGGCATGCCTCCACGGTGATGAACTTTTCCAGTTCAGCGCGGAATTTAGCAGGGTCAAACCTGGGCATTCCCTGTGCCCATGCCGCACATGCCATCATCAAGAATGCGATAGAGAGCACAAGATGCCTTTTCATCTTCATCATCTATTCATTGTTAAGATACGCATAGAGTTCATAGTCGTCGCACATGATGTAGTCGGCGACATTGTCGAAATCGCTGCCATAGGCAGCACCAGAGTTGTCGTTGCTGTGCTCAGCGACAGCCACTGTCGCGGCAGTCTGTGGCTCAGCCACTGTATGATGCCCGAAATAGAGTCCTGCGCCGAAGATGGCAGCCACCACAGCAGCGGCAGCAGCATAGCGCTGCCATCTGAAGCGCCTTTCCGGCTCCTCCTTCGTGAACATACGCACCTCATTGGCGGGTATGTTGCTCATCACCCTGTCGGTGAGGCTTTCGAAATAGCCTTCGGGCACGGTGAACGGTCTTTTGGGATTCATAAATGTATGATCAGTTTTGTCAGTCATTTTTGTGATTTTACTTTTTTGACGGATATCTTGATAAAAGGTTTAATAGATATTCGTTTTTTTATCATTCTTTTTTCAATTTGTTCCAATATACAGGAAAACCATTCCCAGGAGCACGAGCAACAGGTCAACCACCTTGCTTCGGAGGTTTTTCTCATGGAAGAAGAGCGCCCCGAAGAGGAATGACACCAACACGCTTCCCCTTCTCACCATGGAGACAATGGAAATCATGGCACCCGGCAAGCTGAGCGCATGGAAGTAGATGAAGTCTGCCGCGCTAAGGTAGATGCTGACCAAGATGATGCTCCAATGCCACTTGAAAGGAGTGGAATGCCTGCGCTGGGGCCACCATGCGAGGAGCAGCACAGCCAGCATCATGGCACATTGGTAGATGTTGTACCAGCTCTGCACCAACATTCGGCCGAGCCCCACCCCACCGTTTTCCTCATCCGCCATGAGATATTTGTCATAAAGACCACTGAGGGCGCCGAGCATGGCAGAGAGCACGACAAAATAGATCCACTTGTCGTGTTTGAAGTCAATGCCCTCCTTTCGTCCGCTCCTGCTAAGCATGAAAAATGAAATGACAGCCAGTGTGACTCCTATCCACTGCCAGATATTGAGTTTTTCGCCAAAGACCAGCATGGCGCCCAGCAGCACCATCACGGGTCGCGTGGCATTGATGGGTCCCACGATGGTAAGTGGCAGATGTTTCATGCCGAAATATCCGAAGAGCCACGAGAGCAGCACGATGACACTCTTGGCAATGATGTATCGATGGCTCTCCCATCCTGCCTCAACCACGTAAAATGGAGTTCCGTCGAGCACTTGTGTGTGACGGCTCAGCAGGATGAAAGGCAAGAAGATGAGCGAACAGAAGAGCGTGTTGAGGAAGAGCACGGGGATGACGGCATTGTTTCCCAATGCCCTCTTCTTGAAAGAATCATAACATCCCAGCAAAGCCGCTGAGAGAAAAGCGAGAATCAGCCACATGTCAAAGAATCATTCATATTTCACCTCATGCAGGAAAAGCGCGTGGGCCGGCATACTCTCCCCTGCTTGGGTGCGTTTCCTGCTTTCGACGATGCCACGCAGTTCGTCGAGCGATATCCTGCCCCTTCCCACGTCTATCAGGGTGCCCACCACCGCTCTGACCATATTGCGCAGAAAACGGTTGGCTGTGATGGTCAGTCTGTATTGGTGAGGCTCAAGGCGCTCCCACCTCACCTCAGTGACTTTGCACAGGGTGGTTTTCACATCCGTATGGCTCTTGCAGAAAGCGCCAAAGTCCGCGTAGGTAGTGAGGAGTTGCCCCGCCTCATTCATGGCATCAAAATCCAGCGTATAGGGAATATAGCATGAATAATGCCAGGCAAAGGGATCTTTGCGGGTATGTATATAATAATGGTATGTGCGCTCCACCGCACTGAATCGGGCGTGCATACTGCTATCCACGGGTCTGATGCCGAGCACGGCGATGTCGTGTGGCAGGATGCGGTTGAGCCGGTAGGCCACCTGCTGACAATCGATGCTGCAGTCCAGGTCGATATGCGCCACCATCATTGAGGCATGTACCCCTGCATCTGTGCGCCCTGCCCCCACCACTTCGCAGGGTATCCTGAGAAGTGTGGACAGAGCATTCTGCAGCTCAGCCTGCACGGAATGGCCATTGGGCTGTACCTGCCATCCGTGGTAAGCCGTCCCGTCGTACTGGAAAGTGATGAAATATCTATTCATATCCGCGGTGCAAAAGTAAGCAAAAAAAACGATGAACGGAAAACATGGATGGGAAAATCGCCTCTCACCACAGTTCCCCAAATGAAAAGCGCCGCGATCTTTCACAGACAGCGGCGCTCATTTCCAAGAAAAATTACACTCTATTGATTATAAAGCCTAATACCTAAAACAATTGGAGAACATTATTTTGTTATATGAACATGAATCGAATGCTTCACACATTGTGTAGGTCTTATCAGGTGCAAATATAAGCAAAAAAATAATATCATCCTCATTTTCCATCACAAAAAACATGGGAAAAGCACATTTTTTTCCTTTTTGGATAAATAAAGGAATGAAAAAGGCAATTTTAAGCCTTTCAGTTGCTCTTGCACAACGCGATATTGTAGTTGTAATATCGTTTGTTGCCTGTGATGTCCTCTATGACCCTAATGAATGGCGGGAACTTCACCGATTCGTCAGAAGCCACCCCCTTTGTCTCAAGAATGAGGAGGCCCGGCACGGGAGCCTGGAACTCATCGAGCTCGAAATACTGCCCCTTCCAGATGAAGCTGCGCCGTGTCTTCCTGATAGTCTGCCTATAGGGATCGGCCTGTTGTAGAAGCGAACTATAGAGGTTGTTGCTGATTTGGCGTTCGGTCTGCACATATTCCACGTCTGATATCGGTGTTTTGGTAGTATGCACATTCACATACTTGCCATGCCATCCTCTCCTGCGCAGCCTCACCTCACACCCGGGCTCTGCCACGAGGTAGGTCTGGGTGATTTCGCTGACGATGCTGTCGGGCAGCTCGCCCATCAGTTCTACGATGTATTTTCTCTCCTCCTCGATGGCCTGGGGGAGTCCGAGCACAGCTGAGATTTCCCTCAGCACACGATTGAGTTTCTTGTCAAAGTCCTCGTGGTTGTTGATGACTCTCAGGCGCGAGTGCCCTGTCCAGGCATTGATGACCTTTTTGTCGAGCAAGCGGGCCTGCTGGAGCCCTTCCTCGTCCATCTTCTCGTATCTCTGTGCATTGTTGCTGGTGGTGTAGAACTGCTCGGCTCCGTCTGCGGCTGAGACGAGATGGAGTATGGCGTCATAACGCTGGTCACGCAGTTGACTGGTGGTAACACCCAGCGATTGTGTAATCTCCTCCCACATTTCGGGAGTCATATATGCTGATATGTCCATGGCTCCCCTGTCGCACACGATGAGCGTGGGTTCCTCGCACTCCTCAGCCATTCTGAGGAATTTGTCCTCCAACGCGAGCTGTATCTCAAGGGTTGCCTTCTCACCTTGGTAGAACAATCCTTTGTTGGGTGTCAGGTAATTCATGCCAGCCTGACTGAACAAGGTCGGTACTTCAGGAATAGTGAACACCTTGTAACCTCTGCTCGAGAAATGTTCTATTACCTTGACCAGCGCCGTGGTCTTTCCTGCGCAGGGTCCGCCTGTCAGTACGATTCTTTTGATTTCTTTGTCCATATTTGGGA
>CAMZHP010000174.1 GCA_947306845.1 uncultured Prevotellaceae bacterium | reverse complement strand
CCCAACTGCGTGCTGCTGCTCGACGAGATAGAGAAGGCGCATGCTGACATCTATAATATTCTGCTTCAGGTGATGGACTATGCTCGTCTGACGGACAACAAGGGGCGCAAGGCCGACTTCCGTAATGTGGTGCTTATCATGACCTCCAATGCTGGGGCACAGTATGCCTCGCAGGCATCGGTGGGCTTCGGTGCAAGGGTGTCGGCGGGTGAGGCGATGCTGCGGCAGGTGAAGCGCACCTTCAAGCCGGAATTCATCAACCGTCTGTCGGCCACTGTGGTATTCAACGACATGGACCGCACGATGGCAGGCATGATTCTCGACAAGAAACTGCGTGAGTTGCAGTCGCGTCTCGACACGCGCCATGTGGTGATGCGTCTGTCGGATGCCGCCCGGGAGTGGCTGCTGGAGAAAGGCTTTACTCAGGAGTATGGTGCCCGCGAGATCGACCGTGTCATCGCCCACGACCTCAAACCGCTGCTCATGCGCGAGATTCTTTTCGGACGGCTCAAGGAAGGCGGTGAGGTGACCGTGGATGTCGGAGACTCCAAACTGGCGGCTTTCTTGTAAATAGTCTGTATTCAAATAGTTAACAGTTTCGTACTATTTCAAGCCATTTAATTTAAAAATGACATTTTTTTTAGAAATAATTGCAGAATTGAAAATAATTGGCTATATTTGCAAAAGTATATTATTTTACTTAAATCAATAACAAATCCTTTTAATCAATGAAAAAGACACTTTTTGCTATTATTTCGCTTTTGGTGATGTGTCTGGCAGTTAATGCACTCACATTTGAGCCACCGCGTGATCCACGCCGCGCACGCATTCATCACAGGCCTCTGATGAGGCATAATCATCCCAATCCCCACAGATTTTATCCTCGCACCTGCCCCGCATGTGGTGAAATAGCTAGGCATCATCGTGCCCGTCGCGCTCATGCCGCACCTTATCACCGTCGGTATTATAGGGGTGCTCCTGCAAAAGGCTACAGACATGCTCCTGCAAGAAGTTACAGACGTGCTCCAGGGAGAAGCTATAGAAACGCTCCTGCAAGAAGCTACAGGAATGCTCCTGCAAGAAGCTACAGAAATGCACCAGCAAGAAATTATGATGCTTCGCGTCAAGGCAATAGCTATGCCCCTCGTCAGGGCAATAGACCGGCACCGCGCCAGACTCAGCGTCGTCCGGCACCTACCCGTTAACCCAATATTATCAGGTAGTTAACATTGCGGCATCCCGTTAGTCAGAAAGACACGGGATGCCGCAATTTTCAATATCGTTTCAACAGATTTTCGCTTTCGGACAATGTGAACTGATATAGTCGTAGACAAAGTCGAAATCTGCGTCGCTGACATATACACGGTTCTTCTCAAAGGTTTCATTCACCATGATGGTGTTCATCCACCGTTTTGCTTTCACTTTCTTGACAAGGTAGAATTCGGTAATCATCGAGGTACGGCTCGCGAGCATGCCTGACCCCACCACGCCAGGCTTGCGTGCAAAAAGTCCCACCAGTACGGTGAGCATGCTTATCTTCTTTGCAACTTTTTGGCTACGCGGTGCCTGCTGATGCTCCACACCTTTCTCATCCATGATGAAATGCACGGTATATACCCAGCCCGATAAAGCCGCATATAAGAGGTATCCCAACAAACCGAGCACAAACATGATGCCTGTCAGGAGACCCATCAGTTTCAATATGAAGGTAAAATTCTCAAGATTCACCCCATCTTCACATGAGATAAGCACAAAAATAAGGATGGACGTAATGATGATGGTCATCCCCAACATCTTGTAAACATCTATCAGCACAGAAGGATTCTTCAGCATGTTGAGGTCGTACATCCAATGGTACTTGCCGTCATCATAGAGCCTCACTTGATAGTCGTACTGGATTCTCGGTTCTCGTTTGATTGGTTTCTTCTTTTCTGCCATAGTGGTATGATTTTGACATTCAAGTCATTCAGTATCTCTTGCTTTCAACTATTATAGATGCTTTTGGAAGAACTCCAAGACCCGCTGTTGAGCTCGTATGGGGCAACTGTGGGGCATCTCCCAAATCTCCGTTTCCAACAGGTCGTCAGCACCTTGCGACTTCCAGGTCTCATGCATGTTGGCAAATGCTTTTTCCACACCTGGCACGGGGAAGAGTTTGTCCTGCGAACCGTTGATGAAAAGCATCGCCTTAGGGCATGCCAGACTGGCGACATGCGGATAGTCCAACCATCGGCGGAGACCAGGGAAGCAGTTGGCAAAGCCTCCGTTCTCCGTCCTTTTGTACTTGAAACTCATCTGCTCGTCGGCGGTCACCATCCAGCAAACAGCAGTCCCCACTTTGATGCGGTCGGAGAGAGCGGAGAGCATCCATGCCCGGTATGCCCCCATGGAACAACCCGTGCAGCCGATCCTCGTCGCGTCCACCTCGGGCAATGTGGCAAGATACTCTGTGCCCGAAATGTCGTCGTAGGTCATATAGGCAGACAGGTCGATGCCATACAGCATCATGTTGCCGGCAATCATGTCGTAACGGTCGCGGAGGGCACCTTCCATCTGTCCGCGCTCGCCCCACATCGGTGCGTCGGCGGAGAACACCACATAGCCATTCCTGGCCAGATAATCGCCGAAGAACTGCCCCTCATAGAGATTGGCCGCCCATTCATCGGCATCCTTGATGACCAAGGAATCCTCACAGGCCAATGGTCGGATCATCTTTTCCTTGCCGATGAACAGGTGGGCACCATGGTCGTGCAAGACGTTGACGGCGGGGAATGGTCCCTTGCCATTGGGAATCAGCACATAGGCTGGCACGGTATAGTAACGGCTGAGCCTGATTTCTATTTTGCGGGCTTTGTATCCGTCGCGCTGCTCCTCGGAAATGATCTTTGTCTCATAGCCCTGGGCAGGTGGCGGCGGAGGGGTTAGCATGCAGTCGAACACTTTCTGGCGGGCCACACGCCGCCATTCGTTAAAGTCTGTAATGCCACTGTTGCCCCACGCCAGGGGATAATTGAAATCAGCAATCAGCGAGTCTGCATAGATCGGAAGATTGCGCATGAACTCGTACTTGGTACGTTTTTGGGCGTAGGCTTGGATGCAGCAGAGCAGCAGAAGCGCCAGACAGCCACAATGCAGTGTCTTCCCAAAGGATTTGTTCTTTCGGTTCATCGTAGTAAAGTCATTAATAGGAGGAACTTCTTGGTGTATGTTCCAGATCACATCGCTTGGGGGAACAAGCTGCTGCAAAGATACAGAAAGAATTCGAGCAGTCAAAGTTTCAGAGGGTCAATTTGCCCTCAACACCATCAGAATTCTCAGTTCCTTGTGTCAGTTATTTTTCTTGTAGCTCTGCACGGCCCAGCCTCCCATGAAGAGTCCGATGCCCATGAGGGCTAGCACCTGATGCCAGATGCTGTGCAGGTCGCCACCACGGACGAATACGGTGCGCACGGCATCAACAAAGTAACACATGGGGTTGATGTAGGTGGTCAGGTATGACCATGAGGGCATGGAGCGGGTAGGGGTGAAAAGACCGCTGAGGAGCATGAGGATGACTACGAAGAACCACATCACAAAGATGGCCTGCTGCATGGTGTCGCTGTAGTTGGAGATGATGAGTCCGAGCGATGAGAAGAACAGAGCCAGCAGCATGGCCAGCAAGTAGATGAGCCATAGCGAACCGAAGGGCGTGATGCCATAGATGAGCCAGGCCAGCAAGAGGCATACGGTGATGACAAACAGGGCGATGAGCCAATAGGGGATGAGTTTTGAAAGAATGAAGCTCCACTTGCTGACGGGTGTGACGTTGATTTGCTCGATGGTGCCAGCCTCTTTCTCGCTGACGATGTTGAGTGCCGGCAGAAACCCTGTCATCAGCATCATCACGATGGCGAACAATGCCGGAATCATGAAGAGTTTGAAGTTGAGGTGCTTGTTGTATAAGAACAAGGTGGAGATTTTCGACTGGATGGCCGTGGCATTGGGATAGACATCTGCCAGGTTGGCTGTTACTATCTGCGATAGGTATGCAGCTCCCATGTTTCCTTTCGTGCCGTTGACGGCATTGGCGGCAATCAGCACCTGTGGCTGATGGCCACGTGTCAAGTCCTTGCTGTAGTCCTGTGGGATGACCACCGCCACGTCGGCATCGGTATGCTCGATGTCTTTCAGGGCTTCGGCATAGGTGGGTTTTAGGCCGTGGAAGATGAAGTAATTGCTGTGCTCGATATCGTGGACGAGTCGCTGCGAGAGCGTGGAATGGTCGAGGTCGACCACGTCCACCACGACGTTCTTCACCTCCATATTCATCACCCATGGCATGATGCACATGATCATGATGGGAAATATGATGATGAGCCGTGGCAGAAACGCGTTGCGGCGAATTTGTGTGAATTCCTTTTGGATAAGATACCTGATCATCATAGATTATTGGAAATTGAGAAATGATTACTCCAGCCTTTTCTTGAAAGTGGCGAGCGACAGCGCCAGCAGGGCAATGAGCATGCCTGTGAGGACGGTCAGTTCGAAGAGCACCTGCTCAGCGCCGACACCCATGACCATCAGCTTGCGCATGGCCGAGATGTAGTAACGGGTGGGGATGATGGCTGAGACCCACTGCAGAATCTGGGGCATCGACTCCACGGGGAAAATCATGCCTGAGAGCATCACGATGGGCATCAGCATCACCATGGCAGAGAGCAGGAGGGCCACGAGTTGTGTCTGTGCCACGTTGGACACGAGGAGCCCCAACGAGAGGGCCAGCATGATATAGACCGTTGAGATGACAAATATCCAGAACAGCGAACCCGCCAGCGGCACGCCAAGCACAAACCGCGCCATGAGCAGGATGATGATGAGGATTACGAAGGCCAGTACCAGGTATGGCACCGCCTTGGCGATGATGATCATCAGCGGTTTGGTGGGCGACACCAGGAGCACCTCCATGGTGCCTTTCTCTTTCTCGCGGACGATGGATATCGAGGTCATCATGGCACAGATGAGCATCAGCAGCATGCCCATGATGGCAGGCACGAAGTTATAGGACGACTTGGCCTGTGGGTTGTAGAGCATCTTGGTGTTGACGAACCCACCCGCCGGGTTGAGCAGCACCTGAGTGGCGTAGTTTGTCCACTGCTGCGCCATGTTGGGGTCGGCACCATCTACGATGAATTGCACACCGCTTTTCTTTGAAGCGAAGTCTCTTGCGAAGACGATGGCGAGATCGGCTTTCTGATTGCGAATGAACCGCTCAGCCTCCTGTGGTGTGGCGACGGTGCGCACGATGATGAAATACTCTGAATGGGAGAGTCTTTCCACCGCTTGTTGGGTGGCGTGGTCGGCATTGGCTGTGACCACTACCGTGCGCACGTTTCTCACGTCGGTGGTGATGGCGAAACCGAAGAGGAGCATCAGCGCAAGAGGCATGCCAAAGAGTATCAGCATCGTACGCTTGTCGCGCAGGATGTGCTTGGTTTCCTTGATGACAAAACTATGGAACTGTTTCATAACCTAATCGCTTGAACGGGTTGCCTGCCGGGCCAGATAAGTGAACACGTGGTCCATATCGGGCTGGTGGAATTCTTGCTTCAGGGCTTCGGGTGTGCCTATGGCCTTGATCTTGCCGTCGACCATGATGGAGATGCGGTCGCAGTACTCGGCCTCGTCCATGTAATGGGTGGTCACGAAGATGGTGATGCCGCGGCTGGCAGCATCGTAGATAAGTTCCCAGAACTGCCGGCGTGTGGCAGGGTCGACACCGCCCGTGGGCTCATCGAGGAACACTACGCCTGGCTCATGGAAGATGCTCACCGAGAAAGCGAGTTTCTGCTTCCAGCCTAACGGGAGGCTTTTTACGAGAGTGTGTTTGTGGTCGGCGAATTGTAGGTGCTCCAGGAGGGTATCGGTCTTTTGGCGAATCTCGTCGTCGCGCATCCCATAGATGCCTGCGAAGAGGCGGATGTTCTCAGCGACGGTCAGATCCTCGTAGAGTGAGAATTTCTGCGACATATAGCCGATATGCTTCTTGATCTGCTCATACTCTGTACGGATATCATAGCCCACGACACGGCCGGTACCGCTGGTCGGTTGGTTCAGACCTGTTAGCATGTGCATGGCGGTGGTCTTGCCGGCTCCGTTGGCACCGAGGAATCCGAATATCTCGCCTTTCTTCACGGTGAAGCTGATATCGTCGACGGCATGAAAGTCCCCGAAAGCTTTTACCAGATGCTCCACTTCGATGACGTTGGGGGTTGGAGATCGGAGGTCGGAAGTTGGGGATTTTGAACACGAAACGTTCTCTTCATCATCAGAAACCCTGACAATGGGTGGCGGATTGAAGATGTCTCTGAATTGGTCAAGAATCACAGCCGGCGTGTCGATGCCGCGGATCCTGCCGTGGTCGAGAAAGGCCACGCGCTCGCAGCAACGCACTTCATCGAGATAGGGTGTGGAGGCCAAGATGGTGATGCCGCGCTCCTTCAGCATGCCGAGCATTTCCCAGAACTCCTTGCGGCTCACGGGATCGACACCCGTGGTCGGCTCGTCGAGGAACAGCACACTGGGTTGGTGAACCAATGCACAACTCAGGGCCAATTTCTGTTTCATGCCGCCGGAGAGTGCTCCTGCCCGACGATCTTTGAATCGTTCTATCTGCGAGTAGATGGCCTTGATGGAGTCGTAACCTTCTCTGACAGTCGTGCCGAAAAGCGTGGCGAAGAACTCCAGGTTCTCTTCTACGGTCAGGTCTTGATACAGCGAGAACTTGCCGGGCATGTAACCTACACGCTTGCGGATTTCCTGCATCTGCCCCACCACGTCGAAACCGTCAACGGTGGCGGATCCTTTCTCTGGCAACAGCAGTGAGCAGAGGATGCGGTACAATGATGTCTTGCCGGCTCCGTCAGGACCTATCAGCCCGAATACTTCGCCCTTGCCTACGGTGAACGACACATCGTCGAGTGCCTTCACTGCCCCATAGCTCTTGCTGATATGATTGACTTCAATGGCATTCATGATATTTCACTCTTCACTCTTCACT
>CAMZHP010000173.1 GCA_947306845.1 uncultured Prevotellaceae bacterium | reverse complement strand
CCGACACGCTCATGGCATGGTCGCGCATACGTCCCACCATATCCAGATTCACCATGGCGACAATACTATTTTTGTCTTTGGGGAGGTTGATGCGCTGTTCATCATCTTGCTTCATCCAATCCAGGAAGAATTTGGATCCGACAAGCCCTTGTTCCTCAGCCCCAAAGAATGCGAATATGATGCTTCTCGGCGAACGAACCTTTTTAAAATGCCTGGCCAGTTGAAGTACAACGGCATCCCCGCTGGCATTGTCGTCAGCCCCGGGATGTACCGCCACAGTATCTGGACGACGTGAGCCAGACCCTTTACCTCCCCATCCCAGATGGTCGTAATGCGAACCGACTACAATGTATTCATCCTTCAGGCGCTTGTCTTTTCCAGGGAGTACGGCAATAATGTTATGAGTAGTCCTTTTCTCGGTCTTCCCATAAGTGAAGTCATGAAAAAAACCTTTTAGCTTCTTTTCCCTGACTATAGGTTTGAGTTTCAGGCTGCGAAGTTTGCCGGCAATAAACGCAGAGGCGAGGGTATCACCAGCTGTGGCCGGGTATCTACCCTGAAGTTCCTGCGAGGCCAGGTATTCCACCGCTTTTCTCATTTCATCCTGCTTTTGGGCATGTGCCTGCAGGACAAGAGCCAAAGCCAGGAATAATAAACAATACCTATTTCTCATGAATCTTGCGCTGTTTTAATTCTGGGTGCAAAGTTACAACAAACATTTTAATCTCACACTCCACATTTATTATGATTTTTTGCTTTCGCAAGAAGGGAGTCCTTTGACATGTGTTCTTTTATTAGTTTTGTTAATTTCTTCCATTTTGACATTGACAAAGGAATATTTTATTAACTTTGCAAAAACACTATCCAACATGACACTTCAACTACCCGTTTCAGAAGCCACATCACTGATCAAGCAGAACAGTGGACAAAACATCAGCCTTCGCGTGGTGAAGGAGAACACCATCAATGTAGGTTATCCTGTACAAGTCAATGTGCCTGTCTTAGGACGCGTATCCAAGAACGTCAACTTAGACCTCATCATCGACAAGGTGGCGGACAAGGACATCTTCCTGCATTACGCGACTGGTGTTTTCGGAGGTGACACCCTTTTGGATATGATACTCACTGCCATCCCCATCCTTAACAAGACTCCAGCCCTTCAAAGACAGGAAGGCGGAGGGCTGATCGTGCATCTCAACGAGATAAAATGGGTGAAGGAGTCTCTCAAACAGATTGAGATCAAGACCATGAGATTTGCCAACGACACCATCGCCATCGGCTTCTCTGCCAAACCATGACCAACGTTTATTCAATAAATAATTCTATCATTACAGACACCATAAAATAAGATGTCAAAACGCCCCAAAAGAAAACATATAATGGCGTGGGTTCTGCTTTTCCTCATTGCCGCATGCCTGGCAACCATCATCGGTTGCAATTTGGCCGTGACAGGTGCCGCAAAACATAAAATGTATCAAGATGTGGACAAGACACCTGCCAGACCTGTCGCCCTATTGCTGGGCACCTCTCCCATAGGACGCAGCGGCAATCCCAACCAGTTCTTCCTCCGCCGTATCGATGCCACAGTCAAGCTTTATCAAAAAGGAAAGTTCAACCGGCTGATCATCAGCGGTGCCAACCGTCCAGAGGAGTTCAATGAACCTGAGGAGATGAAGGCAGCATTGGTGAAACGAGGCGTGCCAGACAGCATCATGGAACTTGACGGGGAAGGATTCCGCACAATCAATTCCATCGTAAGGGCGAAGGACGTGTATGGTGCAGACTCCATCCTCATTATATCCCAAGAATTCCATAACGAGCGTGCTCTATTCCTAGCCAAGCATAAAGGAATCGAAGCTGTAGCCTTCAATGCGGCAACCTCTTCCAGCCGCAGATGGCGAATACAGATGAGGATGCGCGAATATCTCGCTCGAGTGAAAGCCGTCCTGGAGTCAATACAGAATTTTCCATAGAAGACTCCGACATCCATATTAAAAAAGGTGAAGGTGGTCTTATCACTTACTCAATCAAAGACAGAGCCCACGAATGTAAAGACCGAAGCGACTTGAAACGTACATATTGAATAAAAAAGTAGATATGAACAGAACTTTGATAATGATTCTTCTGTCACTGGCCAGTATGATGGCAACAGGGCAGGACATTTCACATTACAAGCGGGTGATCAAGGTATTGAGCTCCGCCAAATACCAGGGGCGTGGCTATGCGAGAGACGGTGCCAACAAAGCAGGGAAGTTTCTGCAGAAAGAGTTCAAGAAAGCAGGTGTGGATGAAATCACTCTCCAGCCTTTCAAGTTGGACATCAATACGTTTTGCGGACAGATGGAGATGTGGGCCGACGGCAGGAAGCTCCGTGCCGGTGTCGATTTCTCGATGCGTGAGTATTCTCCCGGCATTCACGGCACGTACCCCATCTATCATGTCGACACATTGAACTTTGATGGCAAGCAATTGTTAGCCGACCTGGCCAAGCCTGAATACGCCAACTGCTTGGTGGCTTGTGAGTTCTGGTTTACTTACCGTCACAAGGATGTATTCTCCCGTCTGCAGAAGGCAGGAGAATGCTCCAATGCCGGTCTTATCTACACATGGGAATCACCCATCAAATTTTTCAAGGCCTATGGCCATTATGTGGTGGACAAGCCCATTTTGTGGGTGACACCCGATGCCATTGAAGGAGTGAAGAATATCCGTGTGGAGGTGGACAACAAGTTTCTGAAAGACTATGAGTGCTTCAACGTCATCGCCAAGGTAGAGGGCCAGCGGCATGATAGCTGTTACGTTTTCACAGCGCATTATGACCATATAGGCAATCTGGGCAGGAAAATCTTCTATGCTGGTGCCAACGACAATGCCTCTGGCACTGCCGCCATCGTGACATTGGCAGCATACTATGCCA
Source organism: uncultured Prevotellaceae bacterium (assembly GCA_947306845.1). The sequence goes on along the minus strand of CAMZHP010000173.1, from coordinate 4,132 downwards.
AGCACCGTCCTCCATACGACATGTACTTTTTGGCCTTTTCTGGCGAGGATGCCAACTTGCGTGGATCCACCTGGTATGTTGAACATCCTGTTGTGCCACTCCAGCAAATCAAATATCTGTTCAATATAGATATGATTGGTGACAATAACCCTGTTCAGTATTGTGAGGTGAGCGATGAGGGCATGCGCGGTTTCTCGCTCTTTGAACAAATCAACAAAAGGGAGCATTACTTCAATGCATTGCACCGAGGAGATCTGGCTGCCAACAGCGACCACTATCCTTTTGCCACTCGCCATGTTCCCTGTATCTTTCTGGAAAACGAGAATGGTGATGCCTTCCAGTATTACCATACTATCTTCGACACCTATAAGACCGTGCGCTTCGACAGCTATGAGCCCGTATTCCGGCTAGTGCGCGACTTCGTGGAGCAATACAAATGAACTTGAATATGAAAAAGGGAAATAACCAGGCCATACAACGGTTGCAATGATCGTGCTATGGCTATTGTCAAAAGAATCAATTTCAACTTAATAAGTTAAGCAATATGAAAAGAAGAATCATCATCTCAACTGTGTTTTTAATCTTGTTGATTTGTTCATGCAGTAAAATCAAAACGGATCAGAAACAAATCCCCGATTCGCAAACGGAAAGACAAGACACTTCACAAACTATGCAAGTTCAGAACACCTCAGGTGAAATAACGTCAGATATGGCCTATGAAGGAGTCAAAAACTATTGCCATAGCACGTATGACTGGAGCATAGCAGAAACCAATCCTTCCATTATGTATGTAGCAATGGGAGAAGAGACGGAATCAGAGTATCAGGTGATATTCCGCAGCTATACGGGAGCATTTGTCTATTTTTACGTCAGCAAAACAAGTGGCAAGACAAGAATGGTAGAATATGTTCCATCCCTTGATGTCGAAAACGAAGTTGGAACCATTGATTTATTTGAGTATCTGGACTCAACTTCCGCAAGAAAGAAATAATGAAGTAAGTTAAGTAGTTTAATTCAACAAATACGAGTATGAAAGTTCTGATTTTACAAGCATCGCCACGTGCGAATGGCAACACCGCTTGGATGGCGGAAGAGTATAAGAAGGCTGCCGAGGCAGCAGGTCATGAGGTGACACTGGTGAATGTGTCGAAGAAGAAAATCGCAGGCTGTCTGGCATGCGAGTACTGTCACAACAAGGGCAATGGTGCTTGCATCCAGAAGGATGACATGCAGGAACTTTATCCGCTGATGGCTGAGGCTGAGGCACTGGTGCTAGCCGCCCCTATCTACTACTTCACCCTCTGCGCACAGATTCAGGCTCCCATCCAGCGCATGTACTGCGTCAACAATCCTGCAAAAGTGAAGAGGATGGCTCTTCTCGTATCTTCCTATTCACCAGGCGTCTATGACGGAGCCACAGCTGAGTTCCGCGACATCTGCAACTACTGGAGTGTAGAGAACATGGGCGTGGTCACAGCCAAGATTGACGAGCAGAAAACTGAGGAGACCCAGCAAAAGGTGATTGCCCTAGCCGGCAAGCTGTAATTCCAAAGAGGACAAGAGAAAAATGAGCGCGGGCGCCCCCATTGTCAACAGGGAGGCGCCCGCGCATATTACGAAAAGGTTGTCACCAAATATGAGCACGCTTATTCTTTGGCAGGAAGAGTCGGTTGCCTTTCTTCACCTTGAAGGCATCATACCAGGCATCGATATGCGGCAGTGCTGCGTTGACACGGGCGATATTGGGTGAATGCACATCGACGGTGATGAGCATTTCCAGATACTCCGGACGCATGTTGGAAGCCCACACCCTAGCCCATGAGAGGAAGAAGCACTGCTCAGGCGTGAATCCATCCTTCACACCCAAAGGATTCTTCTTCATGGCGTTCTGCAGAGCACGGAAGGCAATATTGATGCCACCATTGTCGCCGATGTTCTCACCAAGCGTCTGCTTGCCATTGATGGTTTTTCCCGATACGACTTCCACTTTGTCAAAATAATCCTCCAACAGTTTGGTACGAGCCTCGTAGTTCTTTTTGTCCAGTTCCGTCCACCAGTTCTTTTGGTTGCCGGTTTTGTCAAACTGCGACCCCTGGTCATCGAAGCCGTGGCTCATCTCATGTCCGATTACACCTCCGATAGCCCCATAGTTGGCAGCATCGTCGGCATTGGGGTCAAAGAATGGCGGCTGCAGGATGGCAGCAGGGAAGCAAATCTCGTTGGTAGTGGGATTGTAGTAGGCATTGACGGTCTGTGGTGTCATCAACCATCTGGCCTTGTCCACAGGTTTGTTGACTTGTCGGTTCAACTCATCCTGGAGAAGGAAGGCCGAGATTTTTCCGAGGTTCTCATAGAGCGACAAACTTTCATCGACTTGCAGTCCGCTGTAGTCCTTCCATTTATCTGGGTAGCCAATTTTCACGATGAAGTTGCTCAGTTTATCCTGTGCCTGCAATTTGGTCTCAGGACTCATCCATGTCGCTTCGTTGATACGCTGTGAGAGCGCCTCCTGGAGGTTGGACACCAGTTCGAGCATGCGCTTCTTGCTGCTTTCGGGGAAGTGTTTCTCGACGTAAAGCTTGCCCACAGCCTCGCCCATAACGCTGCTGACCAATCCCACAGCACGCTTCCATCTCGGACGGTCCTGTTGCACGCCGCTCATGACACTGCTGAACTTGAAAGCCTCGGCTCGGAAGTCGTCACTCAGTTGGCTTGCAGCTCCACTGACGACCTTGATTTCCGCGTAAGCTTTCAAGTCGTCAAGTGGTGTTTCGGCAAGTATCTTCTCCACCTCATGAATCGGTTCCGGCTGCCCCACATCGACATCGTCGAATGGAGGGTATCCTGTGGCAAGGAAGATATTTCCCCAGTCAATGCCGGGAAAGTCGGTCACCAATTGGTTGTAGCTCATCTTATGATAGTTGGCATCGATGTCGCGCAGTTGGACACGGCTATAACTGGCATTGGCGATTCGGGTCTCGATGGCCATGACAGCCTGCATTTTCTTCTCGGCAGTTGCCTCGTCATTGCCTACCATTTTATAGAGATTTTTGAGCATCGTCTTGTAAGCCTCGCGCACTCGAACGGTTTGTTCGTCATCGTTCAGATAGTAGTCGCGTGTGCCCAATCCCAATCCACCTTGGCTGACGCCCACGATGTTCATGTCGGCATTGCGCTGGTCGGCTCCCACTCCGATGTCGAACATCATGGTGCTTTCACCCATGCGGTCGAGTTGGGCTGTCACCAACTGGTATTCACGGCGGTCGCGGATGGCGGCGATACGCTCAAGTGTAGGTTTCAGTGGTTGCCATCCCTCACGGTTGAGGCGCACGCTATCCATCATCAAGTTATAGAGAGCACCTATCTTTTGTCCCAATGAGCCCTTGGTTTGCGGACTGTTGGCATACTGCATGATCAGTTCCTGTATGTCAACCTGACTCTTTTCATACAGGTCAACGAAAGCGCCATTGCTGGTATGCTCACCGTCGAGGGGATGGTTTCGGAGCCATCCTCCGGCAGCATAATGGTAAAAATCGTCGCCCGGGCGCACGCTGGTGTCTAAATTCTGTGGATCAATGCCCGAAGTGAGTGTCTGTGCGAAAGTCATGCCCCCAGAGAACAACAAGGCGGCAAAAAGAAGTTTTTTCCTCATAGTTGATATGTTATTGATAAATATTATGCAAAAATAATACATCTATTTGAAATCCAAGCACTCAATCAATGAAAATGTCTGCTACAATTATCCGTATCGACAAATTTGTGTATCTTCGGCCAATTATTGCTACTCATAAGGATGGTTGGCTGTTGTGCCAGTGTTGTTCTACACATGGACATGGAAGACAGCACAGCCTCCAAGCGGTGCACTTGGAGGCTGTGTATAAAGGTTTTGGAGAATGTCTCACAACTGATCCCATGCGGAATCGTCGTTCTCATCATCCCAGAGTTGGCCTTCACCTGCCCTGGCCTGACCGCTGAAGCCACCACCATATTTGATGCCGCTGTTGCCAGCGGTACTGGTCACTCTATTGCTTTCGCCAAGCAATGGACATTCCGTAACCAATTCTTCCACCCAGATTTCGGGTTGCATATATCCTAAATTCCGCAGCACTTTAGTTAAACATTTTTTATAAGT
>CAMZHP010000172.1 GCA_947306845.1 uncultured Prevotellaceae bacterium | reverse complement strand
AGAGCGGCTACAACATTGTGGCATCGCTCAACGACCAGTCGCTGGCCGCCATGAATGAGGCGCAGGACACGCTCGTGCTTGTCCTGCTGAATGAGGGTAGCCTGGCCTATCACTGTGTGGATCTGTCGCAGTATGCCAGCTTGCCCGATGCAAGTGCCATCGAAGCCTATCGTACATCTTCGGCAGAAAATTTGAAGCGTGTGCAAGATTTTACGCTCGACGGGGGCTCGCTAATGGTCAAACTCCCCACGCAGAGCATCACCACGCTCGTGTTGCCCGTGGGCGGCATTACTGTCGGCCAGCAGCTTGAGGAAGACATGGAATACATCATCGTGCCACGCCTCAACCTGACCACGGCCCTGACCGCCGCAGCAAACGAAGCAGTGACCATAGAGAGCACCACGTATGGCGAGGGACAGCGCTGGAGACTCAGAGGAGTGGATGGCTCTTTCGTCAATGACGCAGGTCCTTTCATCCTCGAGAATGCACGTGGCCAACGACTGACTTCTTTCAGAGCGTCTGGCTCGTCGAAACTGACGGCACAGACTACGGCATCTTCCGAACAGCAATTCTATATAGATGCCATTGACCTGCCATATTTCAAGATCTCACCCGCTCGCTATCACAGCTACGCCCTTGACCTCAGCAATGTCAACAGCAATGCTGGGACCACTGTGTGTACATGGCAATACACTGCCGACACCGACACGCCGACCCATCGTCAGTGGATGCTCTGCCCGCTGTATAGTCTTGGTGATGATACAGGCATCAGCCAACTGGCAGAGAGGTCGCATGATGTACAAAATGCTACCTGCCCCGATGGTGTCTATGATCTGGCAGGCCGATGTGTGCTCAGAGGTGCCGCCTCAGTGAGTGCTTGGCGGCAGTTGCCTCGTGGCATCTATGTGGTATGCAGAAACGGAGAGAGGAGAACTATTCAGAAATGACCTCAATATGGAATGAAGGCATTGCGGCCTGCAGGGGGCGCTTCGTGTGAGCAACTAAATGCCTGACATATAATCACCAATACAGATACGAATATGGAAATTAAAGCTATCCGCATGTTCGACGGCGGTTTCATGAACCAACAGTTTGCCTTCGGCGGTGAAGGCAAGGAGGGAACAGACGAACAAATCATCTACCGCAGCAGTCTTCAAAACTTCCTGATCGACACTAGTGAGGAAGTGATACTCGTGGACACGGGCTTTCAGAACGACATGAAAGCGCCAGCTAAGAAACTTGGCAGCCCGCTCTACATGGGCGAGAAACTGAAAGACTACACTGAGGCTTTCGCCGAACTGGGCTATAAGCCAGAACAGGTGAAAAAGATTCTCATTACTCACAAACATCCCGACCATACGGCTGCGCTTCAGTACTTTCCCAATGCCAAGGTGTATATCTCGCCTGAGGATGCCGATGCGATGAAGCTGCCAGAAGGCGGCAACATCATCCGAGCAGAATACAAGGAATCCTTCAAGAACTTCCCGCGAGCTCAGAAAGTGGCCGACGGTATCTGGTTTATCGAGGCAAAGGGGCATACAAAGGGCAACAGCATCATTATCGCCGAACTGGAAGGCCTCTTCTATATGATGCACGGCGACGTGACCTATTGCGATGCTGCACTGAAGGCCAATAAGCTCTCCATCGTCTTTGAGGACAAGGATGCCGCCCGCGAGACACTCGACCGGGTGAGACAGTTCATCAAAGACAATCCCACTGTCTATCTCTCCACTCACTGCCCTGAGGGTTATGAGAATCTGGAGATGAAAAGAGTGATGAAACTGTAATAAAATTCAAGTTCCACTATTCCTTCCACACCTTCGAATTCCAAGGGGAAACCTATGTAGGAGGGCAAAGGGCGCAAGCTTTTGGCTTTATTGTCGAGGATTTCACCTCACAGGGAACGCTTTTCCCATTGCGACAAACGATTATTCATCATAACCATCATCAAAGCCATCTTCATAGTCGTCATCATCCTCGTCATCGTCCATGCCCACCTGCATACCAGGTTTGCCCGCCAGCCTGCCTTCCTCTGCCATGGCTTCTCCGTCAAAAAAGTGAACTTGTTCATTTTAAAGCTTTTTATCCAATTTGAGAAACACTCGGGATCCAATTAGCACATCAGAATAGAGAAACAATGTATGCGAAAGGAAAATGATTATTAGATAAATGCCTCGGAAACTGTTTGTCATCCATCACTCGCTGCGCAACTTTATCGTTTCGTCGGTGTTGTCTTCGATAGTCATCATCATCAATACTACGACAGACGGCATCGTAGTCAGCCAAGCTGTAAGCACTGATGCCATATCGGTGGTGAGCCTTGTCACTCCCGTGCTGACCATTGTTCAGCTGTTCGGATCAATGCTCTTCTCCGGCGCTGCCCTGATTGTGGCATCGGCATACGGTGACCAACAGTACAGAAAAGTGAACCAACTGGTGACAATGAGCCTGACGGCTGTCCTGATTTTAAACGGACTGCTGGCACTGGTTCTGAGCATGTTCAGCGGACAGATAGCCCACTTGATGACCAATGAGGAGCGACTGCTTCCCTTGGTGGAGGATTATTTGCCCTACTCGCTGGCTGCATGCGTTTGCTGGCTTTTGTGCGATGCCGTGGGAAGTTATGTGAAAATCAGCGGCCGTCCCCGCCTGGTGACGAACTATGTAATTCTTAATGCGGCGCTCAATCTGTTGCTCGACTTGTTGCTGGTGATTTGGATGGGCATGGACATGAGGGGCGCGGCACTGGCGAGCCTGATTGCTCCTGTGGTAGCAATGGTGGTCTACGTGCCCTATTTGAGCACACCGCCAAAGCCATTTACCTTCGACTACATTGACCATCACGACTATGTCCGCTTGTTGGGCAAGAGCCTCGTGCGCGGCATGCCATCGGCGGTAGGCTCGCTTATCATGGCATTCCTGTACATGGCACTGAACTACATCGTGCTGCACACCGAGGGGGCCGACGGTATGTACATCCTCAGCGTCTGTATCCAGACGGTGACCTTCGGACTGATACTAACCTTTGCCGCCAACAGTGCCGTGAAGTATATCGGGGGCATGATGTATGGCGAGAGAGACTGGGACGGACTGAACCGACTGCTCATGAGCATATTGAAAATCGTTTTGGCTGCCTGCATGGTGGTGACGATACTGGTGTATATCTACCCCACGGTGGTGGCCGACATCTATGGAGCCGATGACCGCCTGCGGCAACTGTCGGAAAAACCGATAAGGCTGTTCGTGCAAAGCCTGGTGCCGCTATCCATCCTCATGCTGGTTTCAAATATCTACATGATGTCCGGTCGTGGCAAACTGTCCTCCGTCATCCAATTCGGCCCTCTCGTCATCATGCTTCCCGTGGTTTGGCTCATCTCAATTGTCATGCCCGACTATTTCTGGTATTCCATACCTTTGGGACTCTGGATCCTGCTGTTGATAACCGATGGCTGCATTTATGTGTTGTTGCGCAGGGGCGAAAAGTTGCACTGGCTGTTTCTTACCCCTACCAAAACCCTTTATGAGACATACACCGTTTCCATCTGCTTTGACGAAGACGATGCAAGGGGTAAACTGCAACTGCTGCAAGACCATATCGCGAGCCTTGACCTAAACAATGATACGGCTTTAAACGTGTGGCATTGTCTGAAGGAACTGACCCGCCACGAACTGGACAAGGGAAAGGAGACAGGGCAATCAGGTGCTTTCGACGTGAGTTTGCAGAACCTTCAAGAACGCCTTACGGTCATTATCAAGGACGTTGGCAAGGCCTATAACCCTCCTGTAAGTCACCAGTACTGCAATGATGTCAACTACCAGTATCTGAACGGACTGAACTGCCTGTACCTAAATTTCCCAAAAGAGCGATAGACGGGTTTGCGGGGTTATTCCAGACAATTTGGATTGACTGGAGATAACCCCTGGCACGGTATGACGGACGTTTTCTCAAAAAAAAATTTGGTTTTATGAAAGGTTATTGCTAATTTTGACAACTGAACCAAACAATTAACCAAAATGAAAAGACTATTCATGATTTTTACTCTCATGGCTTTCACTGTAGCCATGATGGCACAGGGAAGATGTCTGATGCCTGTTACTGATAAAGACGGTTATGCCAACGTGCGCAAGGGTATGACTACCAAAAGCGCTGTGGTGAGAAAAGTGAAAAGAGATGCCGACGTGTATGTCACTCCAACCGGTACGGACTGGTATAGGGTGAGCCTCACGGAAACTGGATCTTACATAGGCTATATTCACTATAGTTGCGTGAAGCCGGAAAGCGACTTCGCATCGCTTTATAAAGTGACGGATAAGGACGGATACACCAACGTGAGGAAGTTGGCTACCACATCCTCGCCTATTGTTGACCGTATGAAGACGGGACAAGAGTTTGAAGGACTTGGCGTATTAGTAAATGGTGACTACGGCAAATGGATAGGTGTGCTCGACAATAAAGGACGCCTCAAAGGTTTTGTATATTTCTCAAACGTGGTTTGCATCGCACAATAGCGGAAGTCTGACCCTTACATCCAAACCAGCCCACCTTGATTCTCTTGATTCTAGGAATTAGAAGAGGAAGAGGCCGAGGCGGGTGTTGCTTTGCTTAAAAACTTAACATTATGAAAAGGATATCATTAGCTATCATTCTTGCTCTCTTCACCCTGTCACTGGCAGCACAGGACGTCATCCGCGTGGACTATAAAGGTGCCAAGCCCACCATCAGCGACTTCGCATGGGCTCTGCTATCCAATTATGTCTGGGACGAGGAAGAGGACGTTCTCGACGAGTCGACAAACGCAGCCAAGTACGCTTGGACACAATATCGCAAAGGTCTGCAGATGGATGAGGGCGATAAAATCACAGTCGACCAGAAAAACGGCTACGCGGTCTATGAGTCCAGAGATGATAAAGATTTGTTAAGGGTTGAGATGTGCTATTGGAACGAGGCAGACCAGAAACATAAACTGTTCGCCTACAATGTGAGATTTTACGAAGATGGCAAATACTCCCCCGGACAGTTCGACGGCCTCACTTTCTACCGCTATGACAATGCCACGAAGAAGATGACCTCATGTGAGGCTCCTGGCTTTGATGTGGTTTCTGCCACTGACGACGGAGCGTGGGTTTCCTACGACCTGCCGCGTAGCGGCAAAGACATCATCTACACTGAGTGGAAAGACAAAATAAAGAAGAAGCAGAAGACGCTGAAGTGGAACGGACGCCGCTTCAATAAGTGAGAACACACCAACATCCATTTTAACTGCATATTTCAACCATTTATCTCGCGCTTATAAAGAAGACCATTCTTGGTTTGGCTTCCCCCACGTCGTCAAACTCGTCAATGATTTCTTGTGTGTCACAGTGGCAGACCGCCACTATGACCTATCTTAAACACATCATATCAATGAACAAAATTTTTGTATCGACAACAGCCTTATGTTGCATGGCAACTGCCCTATTTTGCGGTTTTACCGTCAATGCCGTCGCTCAAAGCAACAGCAAGTTCGTGACGGGAAAGGTGACCGGCATCCATCCGCAAGGCTGGCTAAAGACGATGCTTTGGCGGCAGCACGACGGACTGACAGGACACCCCGAGGCGCTCTCATACCCCTATAACTCATGCCTCTGGGCAGGTGAGATATCACGCCCGGACGAAAGTTATGGCGACAACTGGTGGCGTTACGAGCAAACAGCCTACTACACAGAGGGACTGCTGAAGTTAGGCTATGAATTAGGAGCCGACGAGATGGTGAGCAAAGCGATGGAAGGCATAGAATATACGTTGGAGCACCCCAACGAGCGCGGTACGCTGGGCAACTCCACGTTGGAGGGCATTACGTGGCCCATGTCGGTATTCTTCCGCGTGCTGCAAGCCAAGTATGAGCATGACGGAGACGAACGCATACCGCAGGCTCTGGAGAAGCATTACCTGAACTTCACCCCGCAGCAACTGGCAGGAGGCATTGTCGGTGGACGAAACATCATGTCCATCGAGGGCATCCTTTGGACCTATGGCAAGACGGGCAACACAAAACTGCTGCAACTGGCTGAGGATGCCTGGGCCATGCAAGACAAGTTCGCTGTGGACGAGACTGCCATCCTCAGCGACGAACCGTTCTATATGCACGGCGTGACATTCTCAGAAATGCTGAAGTTGCCGTTGTTGCTCTACGCCTACACCGGCAAGCAGCACTACCTTGACCTCGCGATGACCGCTGTCCGAAAGGTGGAGCGTGAGTCAATGCTGCCCGACGGTGTGCCTTCAAGTGCGGAATTTCTGTTGGGCAACGGCATTGGAGTGAGTCATGAGACATGCGTTATTGTGGACTACACATGGACACTGAGCCACTTCCTGCAGGTGACGGGCATGGCAGAGTGGGCGGACAAAATAGAGCAGGCGGTCTATAACGCTGGCATGGGAGCCATCACGAAGGATTTCCGCTCGTTGCAGTATTTCTCGTCAGTCAATCAGTTCATCGCTACGGGTAAGTCAAATCATAACATCTACAGGCATGGCTCCACCTGGATGGCATACCGTCCGACCCATGAGACAGAGTGCTGTTCTGGCAATGTGAACCGCTTGTTGCCCAACTTCGTGGGACGAATGTGGATGACAGATGCCGATGGTGGTGCCGTGGCAGCCATCTACGGACCAAGCCAAGCGTCCTTCCCGACGGACAAGGGCGATGTGAGCATCAAGTGTGAGACGGACTATCCTTTCACCCAAAAACTGACCTTCACCGTCAGCGGAGCGGAGGGAGCCAGCATCCCCTTGACGCTGCGCATCCCCACGTGGTGCACGGGTGCCTCCGTGGCCGTCAACGGTACGTCTGTCAATTTGCCCCTGCCAGCCGGGACGTTTATAAAACTGCCTGACGTGGTGAAGAGCGGAGACGTCGTCACGCTGAACCTGCCCATGACGATTGAGAAAAAGACTCTACAAGGGCAGGGCATCTACTTCCAGCGCGGTCCGCTGCTCTATGCCTATGCCATCCCGCAACAGAAAAGTGAGGATTCGGAGGAATATGAAAACATGCATGGCAAGAAGCCCGAGAATCCAGATTTCAAATGCTGGAACATCACGCCGACAGGGA
>CAMZHP010000171.1 GCA_947306845.1 uncultured Prevotellaceae bacterium | reverse complement strand
TCTGCTGGCCCTTGCCCGACCACTCATCGGCATTGGCGTCGAAGTGAGCCATGATATCCCAGCGGATGTTGTTCTTGTCGATGCCGTTGACACCCACAAATACAGAAACCAATTCGGAAGTCAGGTACTCACCACCCTCGGCGAAGGCATAGATGGTGGTTGGAGAGGTAATCTCAATGGGATCGGCATAAACCACAGAAGCTGTGGCATCCGTACTATTGGCAAAGTTGTAGTAGATGGTTGCTCCATCACTTGCTGAAGAAATGCTCACGAGCGACTTGCCCGCCTCACGTGTGATGGAGAAGACTGGAGCTGCAGCCTCGACACAGACGACAACCTCCTTCTCAGCAATAGCACTCGGCGTATAACCATCGCCGATACCAAATGCCTTGACTACGGTATTCTGAGTGATGGAGAACGGTTCGGTATAGAGTGTGCTCTCTGTGGTGGGATCCGATCCGTCGAGTGTATAGAAAATCTTTGTACTGTAGTTGGCTGAGATGCTTACGACAGAATAACCATTCTCCTGAGCCACATTGATCACCGGTTTGGCCACCGGTTTGACCTCCTGTTTGGAATCAGCCACCGTCTGGAGGGCCTGAGGAATCAGTTGTGAAATCACGTCCTGATTGGCCACCGGCATATTCTCTACAGAGAGCGGCAGGAGCATATAGGCATTGCGCTTGGCGTTGTGCACGTGTACGGCAGTGGTTTCCCCAGCTACCGCCACAATATCATCATTGGCAAAATAGTCAGACACTTGGACACCAGTGATGGTTCCCTCTGTCAGCAGTTCGATACCCGCAGCGACATCCAATCCCTCAAACATGGCATTCTCTGTATCCCTGACGGTGAGCACATTGGTGCCACTGTCTACTGCTTTGCCCAGTCCGAGGGGTTCGTAAAGCGCCACATTGAGGTTGAGTGTCGGAACAAAAGCGATGGCATCATGGATGGTGCTCAGATAAGCGTTGCCAGCTCCGATAGTAGGGCTTATGACGATGGCCTTGAACTGACGGAGCGAGTCGGCTGTGGCTTCTGTGTTGTCCACGTTAATGTCGGTAAGAGCAAAGCGGCTATCGCCGGCGAGATAGGCATAGGCGTAATCATCGTCGGTGCTTCCGCTGAAAAGATAGCCTACGCTCTGAGCATCCTCGACAGCCGGAGCGTCGCCCTCATCAATCATGAAGAGCGTAAAGTCGATGCCAGCATCAGGAGTGAGCTGGAACTCAATATCGACGGAGTCGGCCGACTCTGTCTCCACCTGCCAAACGAAGGTATAAGTGCCCTCAGAGCCCTCCACCTGATTACCGAGGAAGACGCAGGCACCATCCGTCTGTGTGCCACTGACAAACTTGATGTAGTCCTTAGTGGGTGCGATGCCACGGTTGGTGGCAGTGCTGTTGGCAGACCGTCCCTGGATGGTGATTTTTTGTCCGTTGGCCAGTTTAGGGAATGTGATTTTCGTACCCTTGCGAGTAAGGCGCATCTTGGTGTCAGCCAGATGGATACTGTTGTCCTTATTGCTGCCGATATCGATCAGCAAACCCATTGTCTCAGGGATGATGACCCCATTCGCCATCAGGAAACTGGTCGTAGAAGGCTTCCCGATGTTCTTCCAGTTGTTGACGTTGCCATCACTGTCCGTGCCATTGTCGGCCCAGTTGGTCTTGTCAGCAGCGAGATTTTCCTTGGTCTCATAGCTAAGTCCCTGTGTGAAATCCCATGTCTTCTTGATTTGTGCGCTTGCAGTCAGCACAGCCATCAACAAGAGTGAAAGCGTAAAGATTTTTTTCATGTGCAAGTAGTTTGATTAAGTAGATTATAATTAATGAATTCTCAAAAATGCTTTGTGCAAAGATAGCTGATTTTTCGGAAAACACAAAATCTCATCATTATTTTCCACATCAGCAGCATTTTTTCATTGAAAATCCAAGAGACAATGGGGATTATTGCACAAAAAGCAGTACTTTTGTCCCACAACGACAAAACGCACAAAAACGAGTCCAAAGAGTATGAAGAAAATGCTTATCGCGCTCTGTCTGCTCATCAGCAGCAGCTTATCTGCCCAAAACGGCCCCACCATGGGATGGAGTTCCTGGAACACATACGGTGTGAACATCAACGAAGCGCTCATCAAGCGCCAGGCCGACGCTATGGTGTCGAAGGGTCTGAAGGATGTGGGATTCGACCACATCAACATCGATGACGGCTTTTTCGGAGGGCGCAACGCCACGACCGGAGAACTGCTCATCCACAAGACCCGTTTCCCCAACGGGTTGAAGCCCTTGGTGGAGTACATCCACAAAAAAGGTTTGAAAGCAGGCATTTACAGCGACGCCGGCTGCAACACCTGCGGCAACTACTACAACGGCGACAAGCAAAGCGTAAATGTAGGGTTTTACCATTACGACCAGCATGATGCCGACTTCTATTTCAAAGAATGTGGTTTCGACTTCATCAAGGTGGACTTCTGTGGTGGTGATGCCCCCCAAAACTCCCAGCGCCTTGCTTTAGACCCTCAGGAGCGTTACACCGCCATCAGTCAGGCCATCAAAAATACCGGCCGCGAAGATGTGAGGTTGAACGTGTGCCGTTGGAACTACCCTGGCACCTGGGTGCACGATGTCGCCTTCTCATGGCGCACCACCCACGACATCAACGACAGCTGGAACTCCGTGAAAGGCATTCTGTCAGAGAACCTGTATCTTTCCGCCTATTGTTTTGACGGTCACTACAATGACATGGACATGCTCGAAGTGGGCCGTTCGATGACCCAGGAGGAAGACAAGACCCATTTCGGCATGTGGTGCATCATGTCGTCGCCCTTGCTCATCGGATGCGACCTGAGCAACATCAAGCCCCTCACCCTCGCACTGCTGAAGAACACCGAACTGATTGCCCTCAACCAAGACCCGCTCTGCCTGCAGGCGTATGTGGCCGACCTGAACAATGGTTGCCACATCCTGGTGAAAGACATCGAGACCTTGCATGGCAACCGACGTGCGTTCGCCGTATATAACCCCAACGATGTCCAAAAGAAGGCCACGGTCACCTTCTCAAAACTTGACCTGGGAGGCAGTGTCCAACTGCGGGACATTTTCAACAAGAACGACATCGGTGCGTATGAAGGCACCTTCGAAGTGAACGTACCTGCTCATGGCACACGCATCTATGTGGCCGAGGCAGAGACCCGTTTGGAGCGCACCCGCTATGAGGCAGAAACCGCTTATATCAGTGACTATCAGGAACTTCTGAATAACCAATCAGAAAGAACCGGCATCTATGAAGCCGCCAATTTCTGCTCCTGCGGTTTCAAGGCCGGCTGGTTGGGCTACAGTGAGCAAAACGACCTTCTGTGGCGTGATGTCTATAGTGAGGAAGGCGGTGAGTATCAACTCGACATCGCCTACATCTCAGGAGAGAACCGCAACATCACCGTCAGTGTGAACGGAGAAACCGTGCAGACCATCAGTGCAAACTCCGGTGGCTGGCAGTCCGTCGGCAAGAAGCGCCTCACCATCCAATTGGAAAAAGGCAACAACACCATCCGACTGTCAAATCCCAAGACATGGATGCCCGACATTGACTACATAGAAATCACTCCCATTTCCTCCAGCATTCAAGCTGTCGGTATGAATGGAAACACTTCGTCTGCCATCTATGACCTCAACGGGCGTACCCTTCCCCATGCTCCCAAGAAAGGCATCTATATCCAAGACGGGAAAAAGATCACCCTTCCCTAACCTATTTGGGGTTACTCAATCCATATCTTACGAGCCTTACCATCAGCAGGGCGATAGATATACAAGCCTGAATGGGATGGTTTGGACAATAACCGTCGTCCTTGCATGTCATAGTATGACTCCTGTTGACCAGATGGCTCCGAGATGACCGTACGGATACCAGAAGCATCCTCACTCAGCGGTATAAATGTATTTTGGGATGACACATGAGCATAAGCACCGAAAGGATGGAGTATCATGTCACTACTGAGGGGAGCGAATCCCCATTTTCCCTCCTGCTGGACAAGCACATAGTCACCCTTGTACAACGGCACAGCAGAGAAAGAGCCACGTAGCACATCACCGAGGGGACTGACGAAAGCCGACACCTCACCTTCGCCGAAAAAGGCCACCTCACCATCCCCCTCCACCGCTACGGGAATATATGCCGGTATGGAATCCTCCAACATCGTCATTCTGAAGCAGGGGTCAGCCGAATTTGTCTCATCTGTGAGGCTAAAAGCCTTTACATTTTGAGGAATGGCAGCCTTGAAGGGCAGCATCAACATTCGCATCCCCTCTATCTCACAGGTGAAAGAAGCCTTCATTGCCTCAAAAGGTCTGTAAGGCCGGAAAGCGCCTGCATCGTCCCTCAGAGACAACAAGGGGCACAAGTCACCGATGACGGCATTATGGTATTCACTGTTTGTGCCTTCTTTGAGATAGACGACCGCATTTTGATTAGCCATCTGAGGCATTTCTTCATCGGAAAAACTAGTGACCGAAGAAAGATCAAGGCTGGTGCAAGCCTCATCTGACGTATAGTCAAGGAGGTAGCTGTCGTCTGCCACAAAGTCACCGCTGACATTCGCTGCATATTGCCTTCCATTTGACAGCCAAACATCTCCAAACGTGATGGACAACGTAGAAGACCAGTTGTTGTTGGTGATACTCACCAGTCCCCTACATCCATCCTTTAACGTGTTGGGCGACAAGTCGAGCACCAAATTGAAATTCTGCTGAGCAGTGAGGTCCAACTCACCGTAGTTGTAAGAAGTGACCGTTCCTTCATCATTGATATAATATAATGTTGTGTTAGCCGATGTGTAATTCAATGTTGAGGTCACTTTCTTTACCTGCAACACCAGCTGACTGTATCTGTCATTGAGCAGAACATACCCACTGGCATCATTGGTTTTGTTGCTGATAAGTGGATTAGAGTGATCAAACTTGATGGTCTTTCCCGACATGCGGTATGTAGTTCCGAAAGCCGTTTTTGTGCGCTCCATGTCATCAATCCTGTCAAATCTCGTCGCAGAGCCCTTCATTTGAGAGACCTGGCGATCGCGCGACTTCACAAAACGGATGGTGGCCACACTTGATGCCTCTATCTCCACTTGGGGACGGCAGAGTTCCTCATCGTAAGCCAATTCTGTCTTAGCCATATTTTTTGTCTTTGTCGTTGATACCATTTCCCCTTTCTGTGTATAGAAAGGCAGGTCAACGATCAGTTGTCTGGCCGACTTTCCCGCATTGAATATGACAGCCACCAGTGTATCTCCACTATCAGACAGATAGGCCGATCCCTCCAATGGCTGAGCCGCGTCATCGTTCCATGAAGTTCCAACCCTTGTCAGTCCAGTGGCATATTTCGCGAAATGTGCCATGACATATCCTCGTTTGGTGACCACGCCTTGCTGTGTGCCCATCGTTCCGTCGCCCAGCATGGCATAATAGCGTTTGGCAGCATAGTGAATCCATGCATTGAAATCATTGAGCATGCATGTATTGATACTGCGAGCGAAATCGAAGATATCCTTGTCATAGTTAAAATTTCGGTTGGACGATGCATTCTCGTTCCAGTTGATGAGATACTCCGTCATCCACAGTTCTTTTCCTTGTTTTCCCAATTTCTTATAGGCAGACTGGATGCCACCATATTGATGCCCTCCATAGATGTCAAAGCTAGGAAGCACAGCGGTCTTTGCCAGTTCGTTGGCATAGCTGTCGCTGACGGCGAGCGTCTCAGGAGCGATGATCTTACAATTGATCTGCCTGCCATAAAGTTTTACAAACTCAGCAATTTCAGCAGCAGACCAAAGGCATCCTGCATATGTGGCAGGCCAATCGGGTTCATTTTGGATAGAGATGGCGTCCAGCTCCACCCCGTTTTGTCTGAGATAAGTGACATAGTCATCCAGATATTTTGCATAGTCGGGCCAGTTTTCCCTTTTGAGTTTTCCTGTCGTCCCATCACTGTTTTTTGCGTTGCTGGTACCGTTAGTTTTCCACTCAGCTGGTTGCCCCCATGGTGATGCGAAGACGATAAGTCCCATCTGCTTGGCTTTTTTAGCTGTGTTGAGCGACTGAGACCATGAATTTTTACCGATGGGGATGTATAGTCTCATGATGTTGCATCCCACAGTGCTCTGCGGTCCCCATACTTTTTTGATGTCAGCATCGCTCATGTGTCCATAGGCGAAGCCCGGGCTGCATACAAAGCCTCCGAAGCCCGTAATTCGCTGATGGAGCGTCTGGGCATCAATTTTCAGAGAAGCTGTCTCCTGTGCCATTACCGATGCCGGCATGAGGAGGCAAAACAACCAAGAGAAGAGGGATATTGTCCGTTTTTTGCAAGAATTTTTAGTCATTGTTTTAGTATTAATGGTTGATGGGTGCAAAATTACGAAAAAAGGAGGCATTCTGTACCATTGTTTTGTTTCATAATGCTTCAAAATTATTGCACTTTCGCTTGCCTTTCTTCACTTTTATCACCCAAACGGATTGATTTCCATATTTTTTATGTACTTTTGAACACGAAAACAGAAAATTATATCCTTGATATCTCCTATGAAACCCATCCTTCTCCCACTTCTCCTGTTGGCAGGACTGGCGGTACAAGCCCAAGGAACCACAGAAGACTACAAACGGGCCTACTCGCTTCAATCGAAGTTTGGCGAGCAGAACGTAAGGCACTGGGCCCACCATGTGGCCTGGAAAGACTCCACCCACACGCTGACCTATTATATTGACAGTGACAGTGGGAGGGTTCACTACGAGTATCAAGCCGATACGAGAACCCGCCATCAAGTTACCGTCCCCCGCTGGGAACCACCCCGTCCCCGTTTTGGCCGTCCTTACCAACGTCACTGGATGGAAGTGGACGAAGAAAAAGAAGCTCGTCCGGTAAAGTCACCAGATGGGAAAAAGGAGGCTTGGATAGAAGGGCACAACGTGGTGATTCACAATGCTGGCCGCCCATACAGTGAGAAGAGCGTGCTAAGTCAGGACGGCACTATTGGTTGCTACTACTCCAACCAACTGCTATGGTCACCCGACAGCCGTTACATCTTTGTCTGCAAGCGCACACCGG
>CAMZHP010000170.1 GCA_947306845.1 uncultured Prevotellaceae bacterium | reverse complement strand
TAATATGCCTTTATTGTGTTTTTAAACGCTTCACTATCTGTACCATTTACAGCCAAAAAACCAAATTACTGGGTACTTGTTAAGGTTGGGGACAAAAATGTGATAGTTACTATTGACGTTGACAAGAACAAAACACATACTGAAATAGTGGGATGGAGAATCGTCAGAGAAAAAAGCCTGGAACAAATAAAAACAGAGCCAACAGGGAGGATGGCCAAATCCTCATAACCCAAGAGGGGGCAGCCGGCCTTTCTGCTCTTCCTGACAGCTCTGTTGGCAAAGATAGCAAATCTTTTTCAAACCTCCAAGTTTTTAAACGCTTCACTATCTGTACCATTTACAGCAATCACGGGGACGGCAATCACGGGGACGGGGAAATTGATACGTTTTCAGCTAACCATGACATAAGAGCGGTCTGGCCGCCAGGGAATGAGGGAGGCTCCTCCACTACGTCATAAACCTTGCCGACATATTCCCCACCCGAAATAGAATCTCCTTCATTCGATGATTGGAGAGATACCATTTGCCCATTGCTTTGTGTTGTCTTATTTGATTGTGCTGCTACACTCGATGAGCATAGCAAAACAAGAAGCAATAAGCGCAGCCGTAATGTTGTATGTCGTTTATTCATATGCTTCAAGTCTTTATCAGCCTAATACATAGGTCATGACATCACCGACTGCAAATATAGAGAAATATTTGAAATCTATCAAGTTCAGAGACTCCTTTTTATAAAATCATGTTATGGTAATATTATTTGTGTGCCATTTTCTCAGTCCCCATGAATCAGTCATTTGTTAACTATGATGGTGTTTCCTTCGAGTTCCAGATGGAAATGGTCGAAACTGTTGAGTAAGGCCAACACCTCCTGGATATCCTCTGACGTATCCCAATTGAAATACAGGCGCAGGTCGGCAAGCCCCGCCTCTTCGTATCTGACATTTACCTTGTAGGTTTCAGACACGTTGTCCAACACCTCGCGCAATGTCTTGTTCTCAAACAAGACGGTCTTTGCCATAGGGGCTTCCATTTCTTTGTTTACCACCTCTTCCGCTTGACGGCTGCTTGAAACGGACGATGACGAGATGGTCGGTTCTTCGCGCGACTGCCCTCCGATGAAGTGGAATGCGGCATAACCGATGGCACCCACGACAAACAGGGTGATAATGACGGAAGCCGCTTTCCAGAAGTATCCTTGATGTGACAAAAGACTCTTGCCCCGAACTTCCTTGGTTTGCAGGGCCTGTCTCACCATGACGATGGTCTCGTAGAAAGCCAAGGTATCCTTGTCGTTCAGGGCGTGCTCCATCTCGGTGTCTGAATATTGCTCCACATGTTCAATCATGTCGAGCAAGGATTTTATTTTGTCTTCATTCATATTCAAGAGGGGCTATTTTGCTTTGAAATGT
Organism: uncultured Prevotellaceae bacterium; assembly: GCA_947306845.1. Next base: position 5,693 of record CAMZHP010000170.1, on the reverse strand, counting down.
TGGCGTATCGTCGTCAGTGACTGTGAGAGGTATTTATAGACAGCCGCCTCGCTGATGTGCAGGCTTTCCGCTATCTCCTGGTATTTCATTCCTTCGACAAATCTCATATAGAGGATGTCGATGGCGCGTTTGTTCAGCCATTGTGCCATGAACAGTTTCAGCCTTTCGGCATTTTCTCCCTCGTCTTCATCTCCTTCCTCCAGGGTGCGCAACGTCATCAGTCGTGACACTCGTTGCCGCGTATTCATCCTGTTGATGATGTTGATGCAACGGTTTCTCACACATTTCAGTAGGAAAGGCCTTTCCGTCGCGGTATGGATGATGATGCCTTCACCGGCGATGTCGGCAAATACTTCGGCAACGACGTCGCGGCTCTCCTCTTCGTCGTAGAGCAATGTCCTGGCCTGTTTCAGCATGTCGGCATGGTGCCGTTTGTAGAGAGCAGCGAGTTTCTTGTCGTCCATGAGGTTCCTATTCGATGAGTCCTTTCTCCTTCAGCAAAGGAAGGATGTTGGAGGGTGTCTCACGCTCATCCTGGTCTGTAACCATGAAGTACTTGTCGAGCAATTCCTTGTCTTCGGCAAGCAGTTTTCTCATCACTTCGTCGTCAATGATCAACACATCGGTATGTCGGCCGCTGGGTTTGGTGTCCAGTATGTAGCAGGCTTTGGTCTTGATATTTGATGACTTGGATATCAGCGCGCCCATCAATCCGAAAGTAAAATATGTATAAGTTTGATGACTGGCGGTTTTTCTGTCCACACGGTTGCTGATGAAAAGGATTTTTTTGCCGATGAGTGGTAATCCATAGGCAAAGCCATTGCCAAAAAGCACTTTTTCACATCTCAGATGGTTGAGGTTGACAAACATCGAGTCACCTTTTTGGATAACAAACGCCTCCTTTCTTAATCGCTTGTCGATTTTTCTGTCACCCGTAGTAAAATGATATTCATGTTTTTCCGACCATAGTTGTTTTGAGTCGGAGTAATGCTTGAAATCGATGGATGGCAGTTCTATCCAATTGTCCGACTTGTAGTCCTTGTAGTTGATGCAATATCGGCTTTGTGCATCAATTCGAGGCGAGAAGGCCAACAGGATAAAAAAGATGACATACTTCATATAGCACATGGTTAGAAATGGAAACATGCCCCCAACTGAACAGCCAGACGTGCCACTCCATTCACCTCGTCTTTGTTGCTGCGCCATCCATTATCCCCGTCTTTTTTACCCAAATAGACGGTGATATCTCGTAATTTGGCACTGATACCGAATTTGTTGGACAGCATGTATTCCACCCCTACGGAATACTTGAAACCAATCCCCCCTTGGGAGTCGTATTCATCAGAGAATGTGGCATATCCCAAGCCTATCTCCGTTATTCCACGCCATTTATTGGAAAAATTACCCGCATAGACGAACGAAGGGCCGACGAAGAGTTGTTTGATTTTTCCGTCGGGATAACTTGTGGAGTTGTGAAGGACAGAGACGCCGAACCCGTATCCTTTCTTGAAGACACCGTTGTATTCGAGTCCAAGTTCCAGACCAGTCCTCCACTTGTACGTTCCGCTGGGGGCGTAGATTTTTGATGTAACCCATGCCGGTCCCACATCAAACGATATGGTGTGGGTGATGGATTTGGTTTCTTTTACATCTGTGTAGCGTGCAGCCCCCTGGGCTTGAGCGGACAATGCGATGGTCAGCATGGCTGACAATAAGATCATTTTGTGATTCATAATTTTATGGTTTTATGTCTGTTTTGTTAGTTCTTTTGTGGTAACATTTAATGGGTTTGTATAGTGAAGATGTTATTGAAATCCGTCGTGGTGGCAATCCGGCCTGCCATCTCGGCAGACATCTGCTCGTCTTGAAAGGGGATATAGCATTTGCCTTCTTCAGTGACCAGCATCCAGACGATATTCTCCTCGTCCATCAATTCAAGGATTCCTTCCCGGTCTGAACGCGTCGACATCGCCAGATGATAAGGGATGCCGGCTCTTGCAAACGCGAAAGCCAATTTTTCGGTATACTCCCTGTTGTAATTCATGGGACTTCCCGGCAGTGGCTTGCCAAGGACATGGTGGGGCGGGTCGCTCATCACCATCTCATACAGGTGTTGCTCCAGCAAGGGGTGTGAGACGGATGTCTGACAAAGATTGTCCACTTTCAAGCCGATGATGGTTGTGTCGGCCATGTTCCAATATGCTGAAGCCCAGCCCCCGTAAGACTCTTTCGAGCACATTTGCTGATAAAGGCGTGACGTCGTGTTCAGGATGTTGTCAAGTGAGGGATTCTCGATGACTTGATGCTTGAGTGCACTTTGGGGTCTGTTGACTTGGAGTTTTGGGTCGCGGACATAAATAGCGTATGACATCGTCGTATCCCTGTATCCGTGTGCTGCACGGGCTTGGCCTGACAGGGATAGGCTGCCGTTTGTTTCAGTACTCACCGATAATCCTGGAGAATCATCCCTGTGTCGGTACTGAACGGAGAGATTCTTGTCTGTTGTAAGGTGGATTTGGGAGTGCAGCACAGGGAAACTGTCTGCCGCCTGGACGATAAAGGGAGGTGGTTGGATGCCCGAAATTTTCTGCTCCGACCATGTGAAATAATCAATGATGCATCCTTGGTAGAGTTGCGGTATGCAAATCTTGTCTGGACGTTGCTCCCCGTCATATTGAAGAGGTTGGGTGTATGGGTCGGTGTCGATTTCGCTTATGCTGCCATCAGGACTGAGCACTCTCACGCCCATCACCAAGTTGAGGTTGTTCGCCTCATACAACAAGTCTTTAGGATAGTCAAGATATGAGAACCGTTCCACGGCAGCGGAATCGTTCAGCATCACTCTTCGTCTTACAACCTGAAGTGATGTGGTGTGATTGGAATTAGCCCCATTGGTGAAGAGGTCGGTGAGCAAACGCAGGGGATTCCATGAGTGATGACGGATGTATTCTCCTGAAAAAGACTCGGCTAATGTCACGGAAGAATAGTTGAGAAGGCTGTCGTCCAAACAGGTTTGGCTGAATGCCGAGTCGGTGTCGTTCCATATTTGTCTCCTTATCTTGTCGGCTTTCTTCTTGTATTTCGTTTTTTCCCTTGACGGCTTCCGGTGTGAAGTGGGAGTGACTTCGACATTTTGCAATTCTTGATTGGTGAAACGTAACAGAATGGTGCCCAACTGACCAGCCTGGCAGGTCTTGAAGAACGTCTTGTACCCCATATGACTGATCTTGACACGGATACGTATGGAGTCGCATGGGATGGAGAACTCACCGCCCTCGTTGCTGACACCGAAACAGATTCTCTCACCGGTGCGGGCATCGAAGACGGTGATGTTGGCATTGGGCAGCGGAGTCGACCTTGCACTCAACACCCTTCCTCTGACCTTGGTCTGCCTCTTTTCCACACACTCCACGAAGATGTACTGTCCTCGAATGGTGACCTTGACCGGATAATGACCAATGACCAACATAATGGCATCAATGATGTTTTGCTGGTAGAAGTGGCAGGTGATAGGGAATTCGTCCAATTCATCATAGATGAAATTGATTTTGTAGTAATCAGAGGATTTGGCAATGTCTGCAAGAGCCTCCGACATCGATACGCCATCGTATCTGCGAGAGAGGCTCTGTGCCGTCGCCGTGACGGCGGAAAGGGCAAGGACTAATATGACCAACCAAATTCTCATATTTCCGTCTTTTAAACGCTTCAAAATCAGTTTTCATATTTTTATACAATTAAAGGATGTGAAAATTCCTACCATATTAACACTCTTTAACTATTAGGCGGATTGTCGTAACTACTCAGCACCCTATGGTAATTATGTTCAGCGAATCAGAAAAGAGTCGTCTGCGGCGAGAACCACCGGTCACTGTTCGCGAAGCGAGGGAAAGAAAATCCCACAAATCTTTTCAAAATCTTTCAAATCTTTTTATTTGATTTGGTCCGATTTGTTAGATTTCTGCCCCGAAGGGGCACTCCAATGTACAAATATCTTGAGGGTGCTGAGTATTTACGGATTGGCGTTGAACGACATGGGGTTATTATGTTTTACCCCACATATATAATAGTTGTTGATTCTCATTTTGTAATCATATGGTAGGCAGAGGCTGGTAATGCACAAAAACAACGAGTTGTGTTAAGAAATGCCAATAAAGACAGGCTTATTCCGTTTTGTTCCCTATCTTTGCGGATGAATGTAGGCAAACGAAACGAAATCTGGAAAAGCGTATGATCAAGATAAAGTCTTTCCTCCACTTGATGGTGACAGTTGCCCTCATTGGCATGGTGTTGGCTTCCTGCGAAAGAAAACCGGGCTATAAGAATGACGGCAGACAAGTGACTTGGAATACTTCGGATATATGGGCTGGACATAACAGCAAAATCGTTGAAGCAGACCCTTCCACATTTGAGGATTTGGGTAATGGATATGCAAGAGATGCCCAACATGCCTTTCATGAGGGAGACGTCATCAAGGGAGCCGATGGAAAAACATTCAAAATCCTTGAAAAGAACTACGCCGTCGACGCCAACCACGTATTTCATTGTGATACCATCATGAAAAGTGCCGACCCCAAGTCATTCAAGGTGCATGGTTGGAATTTGTCTGAAGACAAGAACGACTATTACTGGAAAGGCACGGCCATTCATGTGGCCGACAAGAAATCATTTGTCATTGTGGGAGATCAGGAGAATGAGAAGACACAATGGGCGAAAGACAAATACAACGCATATTACATGGGAAAGCGACCCGTGGCACTGGCAGACTACGATAGTTTTCATCCGATAGGAGATATAAGTAATTTGAATTGTACTGGTTGCTACGCTGCCGATAAATACCGCGTGTATTTTGAGGACCATATTGTAGAGGGTGCCGACCCGGAATCATTCACTGAAGTGGTTGGTTACGTGGGACAGGATAAACATCGGGTTTATAGGAAATGGAAAGCCACGGACATCAAGGACTACAACCAATTAACGTCTATTGGAGGTTTCCATTCTGATGGTTCTCACATTTACACGCATGAATTGGAAGGTTTTGATGATGCCGACCCCAGTACTTTCAAGCACCTTGGCAGCCAATGGTATGTGGACAAAGACCATGTTTGGTGGAATGAAAAGCTGGTAAAGGAAGCAGATGCCGCCACCCTTCAACTGGTACATCTTTACAAATATTTCAGCGGAACTACGATGTCAGGTTTTACAAAGTATGCTAAAGATAAGAACCACGTGTTCCATAACGATGCCATCATTCCCGGTGCTGACCCTGAATCCTTCGAGTACATTCAATTTGTTGAAGGTGATTACACTATTGCCTTCGACAAGAACCGTATCTATGAGGGCAGAAAAACGAAAGAGTTGCAAGAGTATTTGATAAACAAATGATTGTGAAAGTAAAGAAACGTGCCAAATGCTAACCAAGAACATCATCAGCCGCATCTGAATAATATAACATATTCCTAATGGACAATCAGTCATTTCTTCCCATATTTCTTTGCAAATGTTACATGCGGCATTTTTTTAGGGAAATATGAATAGGGAAAATAAAAAACTTTTTATACTTTTGCACCCCTATATAAAAACTAACTATAATAACATAATCAGTATGAAGAAAAAGAGCATGAGAATCGTCAGCATGATAATGGGAGCATTCATGTTGACGACATCGCTTGAAATGAAAGCCGAAGTAGATCCCA
>CAMZHP010000169.1 GCA_947306845.1 uncultured Prevotellaceae bacterium | reverse complement strand
TCGAAGTCTTTTTCATTCAATTCGCTCTCAATGCCTTCTTTTAAACCTTCGGAGAAGGAGCCGATGCTTTCCATGAATTCTTGCAGATGGCTGCCCACCTTCTTTGCACCTTCCCTAGCCAAAATAGCTGCCAGTTTACCCTCCTTGCGTCCGATTTCTCTTAGTTCTTCCTTGGTGAAATCACAGTCAGCCATTTCGTTGTGGATCTGCTCAAACTCCGCGATGGCATTTTTCCAGTCATTTGAGTCAAATTTTTTGCTGTCTTTCTCAACTCTTTCGGACAAGTCGTCCAACTCGCTGATAACCTGTTCCTCCCTTGATTTACAAGAAGAAAGGAAGAGCAAGCCGAAAAGTATGGCTGCTATAAAAAATGTTTTTCTTTTCATAATGGGTGTTTCAAAATATAGTTAAACTGGTATCTACATCATTGTTTCAAAATCTTAATTATTCAGCGAAGAGTAAAAGAAGTCGCCTCGGCGAAAAATCTTAAGAAAATTTTTAAGAAAATGGTAAGAAAATATTTTTCACTATTTTTTCATTTGACTTCCGCTTCGGTAACCATTCAGCGAATCATCTTTTTGAGTCGCCTACGGCGAGAAATCTTTCAAATCTTTACAAATCAAACAAATTTCTATTGCGAAAAATATAAAAATTTGACAGATTTGAATTGATTTGTAGGATTTCTGCCCGATAGGGCACTTCTTGATATTATTCGCTGAACAGATACCCGCTTCGCAGGTCGACCGTTGGTTTTGCCCGATAGGGCACTCTAAAACTCATTCACTGAATTGTTACTCAAATCCTTTATGCCGCAAATTTAATAAAAAGAATTGAATATCTTTCTTTTTTTCAAGTTTTAATTACCTTTGCAAAAAGAATGCTTTTATTGATGAGAAAGAAAACATGGATGATGCTTGTGGTGGCGATAGCCATGGCAGGCGTAATGAAAGGACAGACAGCTGGTGCATTGCAAGTGAAGGAGATGATGCTCAGCAACGGCATGAGGGTGTGGCTCAACGAAGACCACAGTCAGCCCAAGGTATTCGGAGCCGTCGTGGTGAACGCTGGCGCCAAGGACTGTCCAGACACCGGCATCGCCCACTACTTTGAACATATCATGTTCAAGGGCACCGAGGAAATCGGCACCATCGACTATCAAGCAGAGAAGCCCTGGCTCGACTCCATCTCTGCCAAATACGACCAGTTGGCCGCCACCACCGACGAGGCACAAAGGCTCATCATCCAGAAAGACATCAACCGCCTGAGTCAGAAAGCAGGAGAGTATGCCATTCCCAACGAGTTCAACCGCTTGATATCCAAATACGGAGGCACCCAACTCAATGCCGGCACCAGTTGGGACTTCACCTATTACCACAACACTTTTACGCCCCATTACCTGGAGCAATGGTGCCAGTTGAACAGTGACCGCCTCATCCGTCCTGTCTATCGGCTCTTCCAAGGAGAGTTGGAAGCCGTGTATGAGGAAAAGAACATGTATGCCGATGACATGCTCTCCACAGCCCTCGACCGGATGATGAAGGAGGTGTTCGACACCCTGCCCTATGCCTACCCCATCATCGGAAGCACCGAGAACCTGAAGAACCCGCGGCAGTCGGCCATGCGCGATTTTTACAACAAGTACTATGTGGGGTGCAACATGGGACTGGTGCTCTGCGGCGACATCGACAGCGAGCACATCCACCCCCTGTTGGAGCGCACTTTCGGACGCATCCCGCAAGGCACGCCCCCGGTTCATGTAAGTTCTGCCCTACCCGACCTCACCGCAGAGCGCACCGTGGAGGTGAAGATTCCCATCCCCATCGTCAGCATCGAGATGCTGGCCTACAAGGCCCCCACAGAATTTGAGCCCGATGCCAATGCCATGCAAGTCGCCATGTCGCTGCTATATAATGAGCAGGCCGGCATGCTCGACTCGCTCTGCCATGAGGGAACCCTCATGAATGCCATGGCCGCCACGCAAGGACTCAACGATGCCGGTGTGGCATTCATTCTCGTCGTGCCCAACCTGCTCGCCTCATCCGGAAAAGCAGAAAAAACCTGTCTCGCCCAAGTGCAGCGGCTCTGTCAAGGCGATTTCAGCGACGAAGCATTCATGGCACAAAAACAGGACGCATACCGTGAGGCACAACGGGAACTGGAAACCATCAGCGAACGCGCCATGAAAATGGTCATGGTAATGTCTTCGGGCCATACCTGGCAGGAATATCTCGACAAAGTAAATGGCATCAACGCCTTGACCAAAAATGATGTCGTCGCAGCAGCGAAAAAATACCTGGGTGCGCCGTTTGTGAGATTCAAGAAGAAAAACGGCACATACCCGAAGGACAAAATCAGTCAACCCGGCTATACCCCCATCGTGCCCCGCAACAAAGATGCCGTATCGGCATACGCCAAGCGGTTGGACAGCACCGTCGTGGCAGCCCCTTCGCCCCGTCTCATCGACTTCCAGAGAGATGCCACCATCACCCCACTTGGCGGTGAGGCCGTCCTCTATACCGTCAACAATCCCGTGAACGACCTGTTCAACCTCACGATCACCTGGAACAAAGGCCTCAAGGCAGACCGCAGGCTGGAAGCCTCCTGCGCATTGCTCAACGTCGCCGGCACCGACTCACTCACCCGGCAGCAACTGGAGAAACGACTTCAGGCGTTAGGGTCATCCATGCTGTTCTCCACGGGCAATCAGGCCACCCAACTCAGCATCAGTGGCACAGACCGTCATTTTGAGGAAACGATGCGCCTGGTTGACCATTTCATACACCATGTGCGCCCCACCGCCAAGAACCTGAACCAGGTAAGAGAATCCAAGAAGGCCGAGTCGAAAGCCATCGGCAAGGAGAACACCGAGGTGCTGAAAGCCCTGCGCCTCAAGGTGATGTTCGGCGAGGCATCCAGTTATCTCAACCACCTCACCCTGTCAGAGACCAAGAAACTCACAGCAGACGAGATGCTGTCCTCTTTTGGAGAGATGCAAGAAAGTGCCTGCCACATCGTTTACAGCGGCACACTTGCCCAAGAACAGGTAGAGCAAGCCGTGAAGCGATACTTGCCAGTCGACCGTAGCACCAAGCCCTACATTGACGACCCCACAGACCCACTCGGCTACGACCAACCCACCGTCTTTGTCTATGACATGCCCAAATCGCGCCAGACTCTGTTTTTCACCTATGAGCAACTGCCCCCGCTCCCCACACCAGAGGAACGGTTACCATTTATGTTGCTGAAAGACTATTTCGGAGGCAGCATGTCATCGGTACTGTTCCAGGAAGTACGTGAATTCCGGTCCATGGCCTACAGCACACAGAGCTATTATTTCAGTCGCTCCCGGATATTGGCGCCCAACAGTCCGCTGGCATTCGGAGCCTTCGTCGGCACGCAAGGCGACAAAGCGATGAGCGCCATTGCGCTGGTGGACTCCCTGCTCCATGACATGCCACTCATGGCCAACAATTTCGAATCCATCAAAAGAGAGTCCATCAACAACATCAACAACAGCTTCCCCTCGTTCCGCCAAATAGGCAACCGCATCGCCTTACTCAGATGGAACGGTTATGAGCACGACAGCAATGAAGGGCTGGCAGAACGCTATGCCTCAGCCACACTTGAGGACATGAGACACTATTACGACACCCACATCCGACACCATGAGCAGCACCGTGTGCTCGGCATCGTAGGCAACAAGAACCAATTGAACATGGATGCCCTCTCCCGCTACGGAAAGGTCATCATCGTCGGCGAAAAAGATTTATTCAGAAAATAGGGGAAAGCATTGGGGGGCTTACGTCATACCCCTTCGTTGTCGGCCACGAATGCAGAGTCGTTGTTCTCCGGCACTTTGAGGATGGCCTTCTCAATCCTTACCTCTCCTGTTTTGTTGATGTGAACGTTGAATGGCACAAACTCTTCGGTGAGGATGTCAGGATTGCCCACGCTGCCGAGCAGTTCAAGATCCTTGTCTGAACCATTGTAAACCAACCCTAACAAAACGTTACGGGCCATATAATCCTTGTCCAAAAATGGTTCGAAAGCACTCTTGGTGAATTTCTTGTCAAAGAAGACACTCCCATCCTTTCGTTTGATGATGACATGGATGATATTGTTGCGAACGCGCTTCCCGTTGTTGTCTGTGATATAAGAAAGGCTGTCGGAAGTATAGCGATGGGTGGAGATCTCATAGACGCTTCCCAACCAGTGAGCTGTATCGGTAGCATCAACGACATTCATCTGATGGATGATGGTGTCGGGGACTGTCTCCTCACGCGGAGGCACCAATATGTTATGGACAGTGGTCTTTTTCTCTTTCTCACAGGCCACAAACAGCCCGGCACAGAGGATGACAGCCAGGACGGCCAACAAATTTCTCATGATGCTTTTTATTACATTTTCCAATACACAAGCAAAGGTAATGCAAATCATGGGAAAGCCCATGTCTGCATGGCACAAAAAATGTTAATGCGTACTGGGTTTTTATTTTTTGTATTCCCTGGGCGTCATTCCATAGAATTTTTTGAAGATGGTGGAGAACGATGCCAAGTTGCTGAAACCGCAGGCATACATCACCTCCGTCACATTCATATCACCCATGGAGAGCAAGCGTGCAGCCTGTTTGAGGCGGATATTGCGGATGAAGTCATGTGGAGTCTGCCCTGTGAGCTCCTTCATCTTCCGGTGCAGGTGCACACGACTGATGCCCACCTCTGCTGCGATGCTGTCAACACTGAGGTCGCTGTTGGAGATATTCTGGTTGATGACCTTCATTACACGCTCCAGCAGTTTCTCATCCGGTGACTTCAATGCCACCTCCTCTACCTGGCTCTCCAACTGGTCGTTGCGACCAAACTTCAGTTGAAGTTGTTTGCGAGAGTTGATAAGATTAGCGATGGTTCGCTTCAGGATGTCCAGATTGAACGGTTTGACGATATAGGCATCCGCACCCGTTTCCAATCCCTCTAGTTTGTCATCATCGCGGTTTTTCGCCGTCAACAGGATGACAGGTATATGACTGGTTTGGGGGTTGGTCTTTAGGGTAGCCGACAATGTGTTGCCATCCATTTTTGGCATCATGATGTCGCTGATCACCAAGTCAGGCTTTGACTTCAGCGCCTCAGCAAGTGCCTCCCTGCCGTCAGCGCATGGCCTCACTTCATAGTCCGCGCTAAGCGTCTCGCTCAGATATTCGCGTATCTCATCATCATCCTCTGCCAGCACGATAATCGGTCTGCCTCCGGTAGGCTGTTCCTCGATCTCCTCCTCCGGCATCAGTTCTTCCAGTTCGCTGGTCAAGAGCGCATGGGTTTCCACCTCCTCAGCCAACATGATCTCATCCTCTTTCAGATGAGCCTTCCCCAATGGAATGGTCACGACAAACTCACATCCCTTCTCCAGATTGCGAGCTACGATGGTGCCATGGTGAAGCTCCACCAACGAGCGTGTCAGGTCAAGTCCGATGCCCGTTCCCGTATTGGTATCATTGACGCTTGATGCGGTCTGATAGAACCGTTTGAAAATATGCTCCAGTTTATCTTCAGGAATATGCTCGCCGTCATCTCTGATGGCAATGGAGGCATGTTCGGCGTCATGTTTCAACTGGATGCCAATTTCCCCGCCCGACGGAGTGAATTTGAAAGCGTTGGAAAGGATGTTGACAATCACCTTGTCGAATTGTTTGCGATCAATCCACACAGGCAGTTTCTCCTCGTCATGCTCAAAGAGGAAATTGATATTCTTGGCACGCGCCTGATGCTCAAACAATGTATGGATATCCTTGATGAAGCCCACCAAATCGGTTTCAGACATGCGCATCTGCATCATGCCCTTGTCAATCTTCCGCAAGTCCATCAGTTGGTTGATGAGACTGAGAATTCGCTCGGCATTCCTCTTGATGATCATATAGACATTACGCCGGTGCGGGTCATCATCCTGTTTCATCAGAGTGAGCAGCGGTGTGAGGATCAGTGTCATAGGTGTGCGTATCTCATGACTGATGTTCATGAAGAAGCGCAGTTTGGCCTCGCTCATCTCCTCAGCATGGATATGCTCCTGGAGCCGCAGCTTGTCCTGCTCCTGACGGTTGCGCAATTTCAGATACTGCCAGATAGCAAAAGCGATAAGGGCCAGATAGAGGCAATAAGCCCACCATGTCTTGAACCACGGGCTGTGAACCACTACCGTAAACGTTCTTTCTGCTGTTTGTTGGGCATTTTGTTCCGCCTTGATGCGGAAATGATAGGTGCCAGGTGAGAGGTGTGAGAAAGTGATGTCATTCTGCCCTGGCTGCAAGCGGACAAAAGGCTCGTTGTTGATGCTATAATAATAAGTGATATGCTCAGGGTTGTCATACGTGAGTGTTGACAATTGGATGGAGAAGGAGTTATCTCTATAAGAGAGGTCAAAACGGTCGCATGAGATGACGGTTTTCTTGCACACCTGATAGTGCCCTGACTTGGTGGAAGGATCAACCGGATTGCCGTTGATCAGAAATGCAGTCAGCTTGACACTGGTTTTCCATTCAGACGGTTCGATATTTGTAGGGTCAAACCATGTGACTCCACCCACACCGCCGAAGACCATCATACCTTCCTTAGTAAACCATGAGGCTCCGTCAGAGAACTCGTTCGACTGCAGTCCGTTGTCAACGAAATAGTTGGTGGTCTTCTCTGATTTTGGGTCGAAGCAGCATAGGCCATGATCGGTGGACAGCCAGAGCCGTCCCTTCTTGTCTTGCTCAATGGATGCGATGCCATTGTCTGAGAGTCCGTTTTCCGTACCATAACGTTTCAAATCCCAGCTCTTGGTATCATAGCACAACAGACCATCGTTGGTGCCTACCCATAGCTTGCCATCATAAAGCCTGACAATACGCGTTGGCGTGCCATAATTGAGGCAATTGCTTCCGAAAGTGGACGTCCAGCTGTTTTTCTCTGTATCAAAGCAGCAAATGCCCACCGTAGTGGCGAGATAGATTTTCTTTCCATCCTCAGCGACCCACATCTTGGAGATATAGTCATTGGGAATGCTATTGATCTTGTGGTCGGTATCAGCTCCATTCTTCATCGTATATGCGGTGATGGCACCATCAGCTCCGACACGCATCAGGCCATTGCCCATCGTGGCTAACCAAATGTTTCCCTTGGAATCGCTGCCGATGTCGAACACGCTGACGCTGTTTCCC
>CAMZHP010000168.1 GCA_947306845.1 uncultured Prevotellaceae bacterium | reverse complement strand
GTACCATTGCCCTGCTCTTCGTGGTTCCCGCCTTCTTCATCGTGTTCCAGAAACTGCACGAGAAGTATCAGGGAAAAGAGGTCGCTGTGGAAACAGCAGAAGAAATAAAACTGGAAGAAACGCGGTAGACACCTTTGGGAAGAATGAGATTCAATTGAAGATTGAAAATTGAAGATTGAGCCGCCCTCTTTTCAGATGGGATAGGATAGCGTGAGTTCAAAAATGAAAAATGACAATTAATAATTCTTAGATCATAGCCAATGATGAAGAATGTATCGAAATTGATGGTAATTGCAGCCGTGAGCATCACGCTCACGGGCTGCAGTATGTTTAAAGAACTGCATCAGAAATATGAGTCACAAGCAGAGGTTCCTGCAGATGCCTTCGGCACCAGCCAAGATATAAGAGAGGCTCCAACCGACGGCTCCTTGGCAGAGTTGTCCTGGCGCGAGTTTTTCACCGATCCCGTGCTGCAGCAACTCATCGAGCGGGTGCTGGCCAACAACACCGACCTGAACTCCGCCCGCATCGCTGTGGAGAAGAGTGAGGCATCGCTGAAAGCCGCCAAGATGGCCTATCTGCCATCACTCTATTTCTCTCCTCAGGGCACGTTGTCCAAGTTTGACGATTACCCATTGTCGAAGTCTTACAACCTGCCGTTGCAGATGCAGTTGGATGTCGATGTGTTCGGCTCCATCACCAGTAAGAAGCGAGCCTCGGAGGCTGTGCTCATGCAGTCCAAGATACGCGAGGAGGCCGTACGCGCCAACCTCATCTCCACCACAGCCCATCAGTATTACATGCTGGAGTTGCTCGACCGACAGTTGGACATCCTGACCAAGACCGACAGTCTGTGGAACGCCTCATTGGAAACGCAGAAGACGCTGTGGGAGAATGGCAAGTCGTACTCTACCGCCGTCAACCAGATGGAGTCTTCCTATCTGAATGTGAAGACGCAGATTCTCGATATACGCCGCAACATCCGTGCCACCGAGAATGCCATCTGCCGTTTGCTTGCGGAAACACCGCACCACATTGAGCGCAGCAAGTGGGGCTCCTCGGCATTGGAAAAGAGGCCCGAGGCCACCGCTCAGCGCATGTTTGACACGAAGTTCCTGAAACTCGGCGTGCCCGCCACTCTGCTCGAACTGCGCCCCGACCTCCGCTTGGCCAACCATGCCATGGAGGAGGCCTTCTACAACACACAGGCCGCCCGCGCAGCCTTCTTCCCCAGCATCACCCTCACCGGAAACGGAGGATGGACCAACAGTGCGGGAGGGCAGACTATAGATCCCGGCAAACTGCTCCTCAGTGCCGTCGCCCAACTCACGCAGCCCATCTTCGCCCGTGGCAAGTTGAAAGCCAACCTGAAAATCAACCAACTAACCCAGGAAGACCTGCAGCGCAAATACGTGCAGACGGTCATCGATGCCGGCAATCAGGTGAACGAGGCCATGGCCGACTGTCAGGTAGCCCGTGACAAGCACGCCTACTACCAACGTCAGGTGCAAGTGCTCTATGACGCATACGCTGGCACTCACGAGTTGATGGACAACGGCAAGGCCAATTACCTTGAGGTGCTCACCGCCCAGGAGAGCCTGCTCAATGCCCAACTCAGTGAGGCCTCGAACATGTACAAAGGTGCCCAGGCCGTCATCGCCCTCTACATTGCCCTTGGCGGCGGCACGAAATAAAAAAGTGAAGTGAATATAATACCAGAATAAGAGGAGAAGATCATGGCAGAACTTGAACCTCTGATTGCTGACCTTGCTCTTATCCTGATCTGTGCTGGTGCCATGACGCTGCTCTTCAAACGACTGAAGCAGCCAGTGGTATTGGGATACATTGTAGCCGGTTTCATCGCATCGCCCAACATGCCCTACATGCCCAGCGTTACAGATTTGGAGGGCATTCATCTATGGAGTGATATCGGTGTCATCTTCCTGCTCTTTGCACTTGGTCTGGAATTTTCATTCAAGAAAATCTTGAAAATGGGAACAGCGCCCATTATAGCGGCCTGCTCTATCATTTTCGTCATGATGGTCGTGGGTGCTTTCACGGGCCATGCCTTTGGATGGAGTAAGATGGACTGCATCTATTTGGGTGGAATGTTGGCCATGTCATCCACCACCATCATTTTCAAGGCATTCGATGACATGGGCTTGCGTCAGCAGCGTTTTGCAGGGTTGGTGCTCAGTGTGCTCATCATCGAGGATATTCTGGCCATTGTGCTCATGGTGATGCTCTCCACACTGGCTGTCAGCAAGCAGTTTGAGGGTATGCAGATGCTGATGAGCATTCTGAAACTGGTGTTTTTCCTCATCCTCTGGTTTGTTGTGGGTATCTATCTTATCCCGTTGTTGCTGAAGAAGACGAAGGCACTGATGAGTGACGAGACGATGCTCATCACAGCCCTGGCTCTCTGCTTCGGCATGGTGGTCATTGCATCAGCAGTGGGGTTCTCTGCCGCTTTCGGAGCCTTCATCATGGGCAGCATCATGGCTGAGACCGTGGAGGCGGAGAAGATAGAACACCTCGTGAACCCAGTCAAAGACCTGTTTGGGGCCATTTTCTTCGTTTCCGTAGGTATGATGGTGGATGTGGCGCTTATCGGTCAGTATATCGTGCCCATCCTCTGCATCATCGCTGCCATTTTACTGGGGCAGACGATACTGAGCACCGGTGGATTTCTGCTTGCAGGGCAGCCTTTGAAAACAGCCATGCAGTGCTCTTTCTCACTGACACAAATTGGTGAGTTCGCATTCATCCTCGCAACATTGGGCACATCACTGGGTGTCACGAGTGATTTCCTCTATCCCATCGTGGTGGCCGTATCGGTATTCACGACATTCACCACTCCCTATATGATCCGCCTTGCAGAACCAGCCTATGGCTTTTTGAAACGCATCATGCCTGCATCGTTATTGGCAAGGTTGGAAAGCAACGCCTCGGGAGAGCCGGATGTCGTCGGACAAAAAAGCCTTTGGCGAACCTATCTCAAGAAGGTGGCCCTCATCATCGTGATTTTCAGTGTGCTCTCCATGGCCATTATCGCCTTGATGCTTTATTTCGGTGAACCGCTTCTCACCCGCTTATTGCCAAATCCTTGGGATGACATCGTTGCAGCAGCGCTGGCTATCCTGCTGACATCCCCCTTCTTGCGATCAATGATGCTGAAAAATCAAGGTACGGAATTCCGGACACTTTGGGAAGACAACCACTTTAACCGTGCCCCGTTGTTGGCGGTGCAGTTGTTGCGCTTTGTCCTGGGAGCAGCCTTCGTGAGCTACATTCTCGGGCATACCGTCCATTGGAGCAGCACGCTGGCCCTCTTCATCGTCATTGCCGTCATCTTCATGATTATCTTTTCAAGAAGATTGCGGAGGGAGAGCGATATGTTGGAACAGACCTTCACAGCCAACCTTACGCAACGCGAGCAACGTGATAGCCAACAGGGTGCTCAGCCTCAGTTCATGAGAGGGTTGGTGGAGCGCGACATACATCTTTCGACCTTCATCGTGCCCGTGGGCATAGAATGGGGTGGGAAAACCCTCGCACAACTGGCTTTTGGCAAACGCTACGGGGTACAAGTAGCCGGTATCCTGCGAGGACAGCAGCGTATCAACATCCCGTCGGCCCAAACCCTTATCCTTCCTGGTGACCGCCTCCAAGTCATAGGATCAGACAAGCAGTTGGCAAATTTCGGACATACGTTGGAAACCATGGGCAAAGAGGCTGCCCTTCAGGAAGCTCCTGAGGAAATGACCCTGCGCCGTCTGGTGGTTTTCGCCAACTCCCCATTCGTCGGAAAGATCATCAAGGAGAGCGGCATCCGCGACCATTACCAATGCCTCGTTGTTGGAGTGGAGACAGAAGGTGTGGAAGGACTGCTCACACCTGACCCCATGCAGCAACTGCACGTCGGCGACATCATCTGGGTCGTAGGCGAGGAGGCCAACATTGATGAAATGGAGGGTTTGAAAAATATTGCCGGATGAGACTTTACCCACTTGCGGAGTTAGTGACATCGTTAGGAATAAATAATAATAAATGAAGAAGAGTATATTGACAACCATATTGGCAGCACTGATGTGTGGTATGGTAAGCGCACAGCAAGACAGCATAACTTCCCCAAATACTGACGGGAGGAAAAAAGTCGCCGTGGTGCTGAGCGGAGGCGGCGCCAAGGGCATGGCCCATATCGGTGCGCTGAAAGTCATCGAGAAAGCCGGCATCCCCATCGACTACATCACCGGCACGTCGATGGGCAGCATCATCGGCGGCCTCTATGCCATCGGCTACAACGCCAACTCGCTCGACTCGATGGTGCGGGTGCAGGACTGGAGTTACGTCATCACCGACAAGGAGGATTTGACCAAGCAGAGCCTCGCAGACCGCAAGAAGCAGAATACCTATGCCTTTACCCGAGGCATCACCATCGGGAAGCGCAACTATAATGACGGTGGCATCATTCAAGGCAAGAACCTAGCAGAATTGTTCCAACAATTGTGTTATGGCTACAACGACTCACTTAATTTCTCAAGCGACCTGCCTATACCTTTCGCCTGTGTGGCCACCAATGTCATCGACAACTCAGAGCATGACTTCCACAGCGGACGCCTTCCTGTCGCCATGCGTGCCTCCATGGCCATTCCGGCAGCCTTCTCGCCCGTAAGAATCGGTGACATGGTGCTCGTCGATGGTGGCCTGAAAAATAATTATCCTGCCGATTTAGCCCGTGAGATGGGAGCCGACATCATCATTGGCGTTACCGTGCAAGGTGAGCCGAAGATGGCCAATGACATGGGACGCACCATGAGCATCCTGAGTCAGATCATCGATGTGAACTGTAAGAACAAGTATGACGAGAACCTCGCCATCACCGACCTTCACGTGCAGGTTGACACGAAAGGCTACAACGCCGCCAGTTTCTCCCCCAATGCCATCGACACACTCATACGCCGTGGTACAGAGGAAGCCATGAAACATTGGGATGAACTGATGGCCCTGAAGAAACGCATCGGCGTCGATGACTCGTTCAAACCGCCCCTCCTCCATCCCAAGAACCCAACGGTGATGACGGAGAAAAAATATGTCACGGATTATGTTTTCGAGAACATGACGCCTCAGGACGAGAAGTTTCTGCGCCAGAAGTTCCGCATACGCAAGAAAGTCGGGACTGTCAAGACTGTTGGGACAGGCGAGACTGGCGGCAACCTGCCACGACACATGATAGATTTGTCTTCACCGCTTAAAAGCGACAGCATTGATGCCAACCTCCAGCAGCAACTCACCACATCCATTCGCATGGACTTGTTTTACCAGACCGCTGAATGCAGGCTGGAACCAGATGGAAAAGGTGTGAAGGTTATCCTTACTGCCGGCAACCGCAAAACCAACCAAGCGTATGTGGGATTGCGCTACGACTCCGAGGAACATGCCGCCGTGCAGTTGGGTGCCGATTTTCCCATCAGGGCATCCATACCGATGGATGCTGATTTCACGCTCAGATTGGGCAAGCGCATGATGGCAAAGGGTGAACTCACCATTCACCCTCAGTTTTTCACCTGTCCCATGTTGAGTTATAGTTTCCGACGGAATGATGTGGACATATATGTCAAAGGTGACCTCGACTATAATGTCCGATACAATCAGTTCCAGACAGAACTGACGCCAATCAACTTCAACCTGAGGCACTTCAACTTCAAGATGGGACTGCGTTGGGACTACATGCATTACCGCAACAAGTTGGAGGCATCCCACTCAAGAGATGTCACACTCAAAAACGAGCACTTCTACAGTTACCGTGCCCGGGTGGAATACAACGGCGAGAACGATTGGTATTTCCCCACACGCGGCGCCCGCTTCAAGGCCGAATATGCCTACCTGACCGACAACTTTGTCAAACTCGACGACAAACCTGGCATGAGTGAGGTCAACGGTCATTGGCGCATGTCATTCAGCATGGGAAGCCGTTTCACCCTCCAGCCTATGATCTATGGGCGGATGCTGTTCGGATCTTCCATTCCTCCTGTGTTCGGAAACACCATCGGAGGAGAATGGTACGGTCACTATGTGGAACAGCAGATGCCCTTCGCAGGTATCGGAAACATGGAATATGTGGACCACCACTTCTTGGCCGCACAGTTGCAGGCTCAGCAACGCATGGGCACCAACCATTATGTGCTTTTGCGTGTAGTAGGTGCACAACATGCTGACCTACTGAAAGAATTGTTTGACAAAAAGACTCTATTGGGTGTTCAGGTCGCCTATTATATCAAGACGATGTTCGGTCCTCTCGGTGCTTCTCTGGGTTACAGCAACCACACCAAGAAACCACATGTTTTCATCAATCTCGGATTTGAATTTTAATATACAACAATAATATGCAAAATGAATAAGACAAAGAAAAAGACAGTGATGACGCGGGCGGTGATACTCGTCCTGTTGGTGATGTTGCCGATGGCGGGAGAGGCCCAGCGGGTGCTCACCCTCGACTCTTGCCGGCAGTTGGCCATCACCAACAACAAGCAGTTGGGTGTGGCTCGTACAAAAAAAGAAATGGCTTCATACGATGTGAAGTCTGCCCGCACCAAATATCTTCCCCATGTGGATGCCATGGCAGGTGCTGAGTTGATGAGTAAGGAGGTGTCGATACTGAACAACTCGCAGAAAGATGCGCTGAACCATCTTGGCACCAATGCCGTGTCGGGAATGGGAGCAAAGGTGACGGACATCATGACTGGGTTGGTTCAGGATGGAACCATCACCCCACAGATGGCCCAGCAACTTGGGCAGCAGATGGGCGTGCTCTCCTCGTCGTTGGCCAGCATGGGCGATGACCTGGGCTCCACTATCCGCAAGGCATTCCGCACCAACACCCACAGTATGTATGCCGGAGCTGTGATGCTGACCCAGCCCCTGTACATGGGTGGCAGCATCAAGGCTCTGAACCGCGTGGCAGAGTTGAAATCCGACATGGCCGACGACAACTACGACCTGCTGCTGCAGAATGTCCTATACGAGATCGACGCCACCTATTGGTTGGCGGTGTCTCTCAGGCAGAAGCAGAAACTGGCCGGGAGTTATCTCGACCTGGTGAAACAACTTCATGACGATGTATACAAGATGATCAACGAGGGTGTCGCCATCCGTGCAGACGGACTGAACGTGGATGTGCGCGTGAATGAGGCCGAGATGG
>CAMZHP010000167.1 GCA_947306845.1 uncultured Prevotellaceae bacterium | reverse complement strand
TTTTGACTCCCGTTTTGTCTGATGATCAGATGAAGGAAACGGTCGCTAAGTTCAAGAAAATCCTCACCGACAAAGGTGCTGAGATTGTGAATGAAGAGGCCTGGGGAAGACAGAAACTGGCTTATCCTATCCAGAAGAAATCATCGGGCTTCTATGTCCTGATCGAGTTCAAGGCTGAGCCGGAAGTGATCAAAACTCTCGAGACAGGCTACCGCCGTGATGAGAAAGTCATTCGTTTCATGACCGTCAAACTCGACAAGTATGCTGCACAGTATGCTGAGAAGAGACGCATTAAATTAGGTAAAAAAGCAGAGGAGGCATAACCATGGCAGAGAAAGATACAGAGATCCGTTACCTGACCCCGCCGTCAGTCGACACAAAGAAGAAGAAGTATTGCCGTTTCAAGAAGAGTGGCATCAAGTACATCGACTACAAAGATCCCGAGTTCTTGAAGAAGTTCCTCAATGAGCAGGGTAAGATTCTCCCCCGCCGCATCACCGGCACCTCACTGAAGTATCAGCGCCGCGTGGCTACCGCCATCAAGCGTGCCCGCCAGATTGCTCTGCTTCCTTATGTAACTGATTTGATGAAATAAAGTAGAGGAGGAAACAGAATGAAAATTATACTGAAAGAAGATATTATCGGTCTGGGATACAAGAACGATGTGGTAGAGGTGAAGGCTGGTTACGGCCGCAATTACCTCATCCCCCAGGGCAAGGGCGTGATCGCTTCTCCGTCAGCACTGAAGGTGCTCGCAGAGAACCTTCGCCAGCAGGCACACAAGATTGAGGTTCAGAAGGCAGCCGCCGAGAAGCGTGCCGCACAGCTCGAGGGTGTCGCTCTGGAGATTCCTGCAAAGGTGAGTGCCACTGGCCAGCTCTATGGTTCTGTGAACACCAACATCGTCTCTCAGGAGCTCGCTAAGAAAGGCATTGAGGTTGACCGCAAGATCATCACCATGCGTGACATCAAGAATGTGGGTGACTATGAGGCACTGATCCACTTCTTCAAGGACGTGGAGGTGAGAGTACCCGTGAAGGTAGTCGCTGAAGGTGTGAAAGAGGAAGCTCCCGCTGCCGAGGACACCGAAGAGACCGCTCCCGTGGTAGAGGCAGAGACTGCCGATTTCGATGAGGAAGATTTCCCTGCAGCTGAGTAAGTTTCAGGCAAGGTACAATCATATAATCCCGGCAGTCACCACTGTCGGGATTTGTGATTAAAAGTTGAAAGAGAAAGTGAAGAGTGAAGAATGAAGAGTTTTTGGGATTAAGGATTAAGAATTAAGGATTAAGAATTATGATTACCACTGCAAGACAGGCTGTGTAAAGGTCACGACATGCAGTGCATACGTCTAAACTCCTAATCTCCTAAACTCCTAAACTCCCAATCTCCTAAACTCCCAATCTCCCAATCTCCAAAACTCCTAATCTCCTAAACTCCAAAACTCCTAAATATTAATATATCAAAGAATTAAAATGAAAGCATTCGTTTTTCCCGGACAGGGAGCACAGTTTGTAGGCATGGGTAAGGATCTCTATGAGACCAACGACCTCGCCAAGCAACTTTTTGAGAAAGCCAATGAAATCCTTGGCTACAGGATCACCGACATCATGTTTGACGGCACCGACGAGGAACTCCGTCAGACCAAGGTGACACAGCCCGCAGTGTTTCTTCACAGCGTCATCAGAGCATTGTGCCTCGGTGAGGAATTCAAGCCCGCAATGACCGCAGGACACTCCTTGGGAGAATTCTCCGCCCTCGTGGCCGCCGGTGCGCTCAGTTTCGAAGATGGCCTGCGTCTGGTGTATGCTCGTGCGATGGCTATGCAGAAAGCCTGTGAGGCAGCCCCCTCGACCATGGCCGCCATCATCGGAATTGCTGACGAGAAAGTGATTGAGATCTGTGCTGAGGTGAGCAAGGAAGGAAAAGGCGTGGTGGTGCCCGCCAATTTCAACTGCCCGGGACAGTTGGTGATCTCCGGCAATGTGGAGGCCATCAAAGAGGCATGTGCCCGCATCAAGGAAGCAGGAGCCAAGAGAGCCCTTCCGCTGAACGTGGGCGGTGCATTCCATTCCCCACTGATGCAGCCTGCCAAGGAGGAACTGCAGCAAGCCATCGAGAAGACAGAGGTAAAAACCCCCACCTGTCCTGTTTATCAGAATGTGGACGGTCTGCCTCATACTGACCCCGCTGAGATCAAGGCCAACCTCATCGCTCAGCTCACCAGCAGTGTGAGATGGACGGAGTGTGTGCGCAACATGATTGCCGACGGAGCCGATGATTTCACAGAGTGTGGTCCCGGAAAGGCTCTTCAGGGCATGATTTCACGCATCAGCAAGGAAGTGGCCATCCAGGGCATACAGTAATGTATTCAACTTTCTCAAGTTGAAAGGAGTGTAGGAGTGTGGTAGTTTAGGAGTGTAGACATTACTCTTGCAAGTAATAACCTATGCTGATGATGAATAATCAGTTCTATTGTCTAAACTCCAAATCTCCTAAACTCCTAAACTCCAAGAACTTGAACAAATGCGAAACTTGAATAATTGAGAGAATCATCATGACCGAGAAACCCGTCATATATCAGATCTTTACGAGGCTCTTTGGCAACCGCCAGGACCATCCTGTCGTCAATGGAAACATCCGCGAGAACGGATGCGGAAAAATGGATGACATCGATGAGGCCACCATTACCCGTATCAGGCAGATGGGAGTCACCCACATCTGGCTGACAGGCATCATCCGCCATGCCACCACGACAGACTATACGTCTGCCGGCATTCCCCGTCAGACACCGATGGTGGTCAAGGGAAAGGCTGGCTCGCCATACGCCATCACTGACTATTATGACGTGGATCCCGACTTGGCGGTCGACGTGGAGCGGCGAATGGAAGAGTTCGTCGCTCTCGTCGGGCGTATCCACCAGGCGGGAATGAAGGTCATCATCGATTTCGTGCCCAACCATGTGGCCCGGGAATACCGCTCCGTCTGCAAGCCAGAGACGGTGAGAGACCTGGGACAGGATGATGACACTTTCCTGCATTTCTCCACCCGCAACAATTTCTATTATTGCTGGGGGCATGACCTCGACGTGAGTCAGTTGCCTGCTGCTGAAGGACCCGTCTATCATGAGCAGCCCGCCAGGGCCACAGGAAACGACCAGTTTGGCTGGTGCCCACAAGCCAACGACTGGTATGAGACCGTGAAGCTCAACTACGGCATTGACTACTGCGATGCCGGCGGTAGGTCGGAGCACTTCAGTCCCATTCCTGACACATGGGGGAAGATGACCGACATCCTCCTTTTCTGGGCCGCCAAGGGGGTGGATGCCTTCCGGTGCGACATGGCAGAGATGGTGCCCGCTGCTTTCTGGCACTGGGCGACTGACAAGGTGAAGTTTGCCTACCAGAACGTGAAATTCATCGGAGAGGTTTACGACCCCAGGCAATACCGAAATTACATCGCCGCCGGATTTGACTATCTCTATGACAAAGTGGGCATGTATGACTGTCTGAGAGAGGTGATCTGTGGCAGAAGAAGAGCGGCAGACATCACGCAGCAGTGGCAGGTGAATGATGACATCCTCTCCCACATGCTCTATTTCCTGGAGAATCACGATGAGCAGCGCGTGGCAAGTGATTTCTTCGCTGCCGACGCCCGTAAGGGCATCCCTGGC
This sequence comes from uncultured Prevotellaceae bacterium, assembly GCA_947306845.1. Next base: position 3,646 of record CAMZHP010000167.1, on the reverse strand, counting down.
ATGATGGTCTGTGCATGGCTCAACAGTTCGCCTGTCATGGTGTATGCCGGACAGGAGTTCGGCGAGCGTGGCATGGATGCAGAGGGATTCAGCGGCTTGGACGGCAGGACCACCATCTTTGACTACTGGACGGTGGATGCCATCAGAAGGGGATTTTTTGACCGCAGAAGGCTGAAGAAGACAGAGAAAGAGCTTTTTGAGACATATTCCACCATCCTCAGCCTTGCCAACCAAGAGGAAGCGCTCCGCGAGGGGGCTTTCTACGACTTGATGTATGTCAATCCCCAAATGGCAGAGCGGCAGTTCGCCTTCATGCGCAAGAAAGATAACCAGTTGATGCTCATCGTAGTGAACTTCGATGAAAAGGCTGCAGATTGTCAGGTCAATATCCCCGAGCACGTGTTCGGCTGGTGGCAATTGTCAGAAGGACACTTCCCCGCCACCGACCTGCTTACCAGAGAGAAGAGCATCGTTGCACTAAGTCCCAATCACCCTGTCGGCGTGACGGTTCCTGCACTCGGCGGCTGCCTCATTAAGATTAAGAATTAAGGATTAAGAATTAAGGATTATGATTACCACAGCATAAGTGGCATTCTTCCCCCTCACCTCATACATCATATCTCTCACCTCATACCTCTCACCCCTTAAAAACATCCCCCATGAGCCCAAACGACAACTACATCCTCAATGACCACAACAAAGATGAGTTTCCACCTGCACACACGGCGGAGCATTTGCTCAATCAGACCATGGTGAGACTGTTTGGTTGTGAACGGTCGAACAATGCGCATGTGGAGCGCAAGAAAAGCAAAATCACCTATGTGTTGGAGCGCAAGCCCGACCGTAAGCAGGAACGGGAAATCGAGCGTCAGATGAATGAGCTCATTGCGGCTGATCTTCCCGTTACCTATGAGTATGTTGACCGTGACAACCTGCCCGAAGGCATCGATCCGTCACGGTTGCCAGAGGATGTCTCACAGACCATACGCCTGGTGAGAATAGGCGATTATGACGTGTGTCCGTGCATCGGAAAACATGTGCGCTCCACCTCTCAGATTGGTCGTTTTGAATTGCTGGGAACCAACTGGGACGAACACCAACACACGTTCCGCATCCGTTTCAAGTTGATTGTATAATGATGATAGGCAAGAGGGCGACTTTATTTTTGGTGGCTGTCTTTGTCGCAATTGCCGCTTGGTCGGGACCAAGAGACCCGCAGGAGATGAGAAGAACTGCGGCTCACGTGCTCGCCAGAAGCGGCATGATAAAGGAAAAAGGTGCCAGCAACATCAGGGTGATGGAAAAGCGAAGAGGAATGTGTGTCATGGGCAATGACAGCGCATTTGCCATCTTGGCTGCCGATGATGCTTGCCCAGCCGTACTTGCCTATTCTCCAACCCCCTTTGAGACAGCCGTCGCCAATCCGCATTTCAACTGGTGGCTCCGAATGACGGAACAAGCACTGTCCGATATGGATGGCAGTGCTTGGAGCATTCCGCAGCCCAAAGCGATGAAATATGCCAGTCATGTGGATCCCCTCATCACAACGCAATGGGGACAGGGATTCCCTTACAACATGTATTGCCCTAATGGCTTGCCGACAGGTTGTGTGAGCACGGCAACGTCACAGGTGTTGAAATACAATGAATGGCCTCAGAAGGGACAGGGCTCCGTATTCATTTATGTTCCTTTCGGTGATCTTGATGGCATACGTTATGAGGAAGAATTGGGAGGTAATGAATACCTGTATGCCAACATGGCAGACAGCTATTGGAATTCTTTCTCAAATACAGAAGGACAGGAGGTAGCCCAACTCATGTATCATGTCGGACTGGCTGTGAAGTCCAATTATGCAAAAGGGGGCACTGGCTCCTATAGTGAGACGCTGTGCCATGGCTTGCGCAACAATTTGGGTTATCCGTATGCCGTCACGCTCAAACGTGAGAGCTTTACTTCAGAAGAGTGGATGGATATGGTGTATGCCAGTCTCAATGAGGGAAAGCCCATCATCTATGGCGGCTGTGATGATGATTATTCAGGGCATGAGTTCGTGCTCGACGGATATGATGAAGACGGGAAGATACACATCAACTGGGGATGGGACGGCTCTGGAGATGGCTTCTATGACCTCGAGCCGCTGATCTTCCGCTATTATGATTTCTCCTATTATCAGGACATGGTGGCCAGATGCTCCACCGACTGCCTCTCGGCAGATACCGTGGTTGTTGACATGACCGTTGCTGGAATGCTTTCGGATTGGCCAGGGCTGAGCGATGGGGTGGTGTGCCTGAAGGTAAGGGGACCCATCAACGGCACAGACCTGAGAACCATCCGCGCTCTCGCAGGGTCGGATGACAGCGGTCATGGCACACGTGGGCAGCTGTCGGTGCTCGACCTGAGCGAGGCCACGATTGTCGCTGGTGGTGATGGTTACCTGACAGAAGACGGGAAACCGCTGACGACAAGCGATGGGGTGTTGCCTTACAAGGCTTTTAGCAATTGTCACATGCTCATAGATGTGACACTGCCAGAAGGACTGAAGTCATACGGAGGCGCTGTTTTTGCTGAGTGCAACAATCTTGACAGAGTCGTGTTGCATCCCGGTGAGGGAAGTGACTTCATTGTAGAGGGTGGATTGGTGCTTTCGTCCGACCGTACCCGTCTGATAGAATGCCTGCCAGACGGAACAGGGGCCACCCAGTATGTCATCCCCGATGGGGTGGCAGAGGTGTGCCCTCATGCTTTCAACGGCAGATTCCTCTATGAGCGGCTGATCATTCCAGAGAGTGTGGATCGTATCGGAGCCTTTGCCTTCAACCGCTGCTACAATCTCGTCCGAACATACGTTTTCGATAACGTGCCGCCTGTTATCGACTCCACAGCCATCGACCTTCTGGATATCTCTCTTCGAAAGCTTTATGTCCCAATGGGATGCATGTTCAGATACGCCACCACCGACGGATGGGATCAGTACCGTGGATTTATTGAGGAGTTTCACAAGACAGATGTCAGGGAGATACCGGCGATAGGCAGGGATACTCACAACGCCGTTTACGACTTGCAGGGCCGCATCGTGGAGAGGGGCCTTCCACACAGTCCGGGTATCTATGTGACCGGAGGAAAAAGCATCATCGTGAGATAATTGCCCCCTGGAAAGAAGGAAAACAATGCATCAATAACCCAATGAAGCATCCCACAGGGGATGCTTCATTGGGTTACTTGGTCTCAATTTCCTCTTTCATGTCGATGAACTGCTTTTGTGCATCATAAAACTCGTATTGCAGAAAAGCCATCTTTTGAGAGGAAATCACATGTACGCCCCAGCCATATTTGAACTGCCATTTGCGCTTCAGGGAAATCAGACCCTGATTGATGTACGCAGCCACATAGGGGTGAACGTGCAGGTAGAAGGTCTTGACGCCAATCTTGTTGACTAGGTGGTCAATCTTACTCTCTAATTGGTCGGTGAACAGGATGCTCGACTTGATTTTACCTTTCCCGAAACAGGTGGGGCAAGTCTCATCGACACTGACATCCATCGCTGGACGCACGCGCTGGCGCGTGATCTGCATCAGGCCAAATTTGCTCAAAGGCAGGATGTTGTGGCGGGCACGGTCTTTCTGCATGTTCTTGCACATCCGCTCAT
>CAMZHP010000166.1 GCA_947306845.1 uncultured Prevotellaceae bacterium | reverse complement strand
TTTTCGTCACGTCATCAATCCAGTAGGGACTGAGGTTGGGCATTTTCTGCATGGCAATGTTGCGCACGGTGGACAGCGCATTGGCATCCTTATTGGTGTTGGTGAACGAGAAGTCGGTGCGCACGCGCAAGCGGTCGCTGAAGTTATAAGTGATTTTTAGTCCCGTTGATAAGCGTTGCACGCCAGTGCCCACTGTGGTGCCCTGCTCATCGTAGTAACCGAGGTTGAACTTATACACTGCCTTCTCACCACCACCCGTCATCGAGAAGTTGTTGTCAGTGATGATGGCATCCTGCTTCACAGCTCCGAGCCAGTCGGTATCGACATTGTACTCATCGTAGTAGCGGAAGTTGGGGTCGTAGTTGAGTTCTGCATTGTTGAAGAGCATGTTCATCTCGTTGCCAGCATTGCTGATACCCTTGGCATTGGCAGCATTCCAGATGGCATCCTGCATGAGTGCCACATACTGCGCACCGTTGAGCAATGGGATACTCTTGGGCTCATGCTTGGTGGTGAACTTGGAAGAGAAAGAAAACTTGGTCTTTCCCATCGACCCTCTCTTGGTGTTGATGAGGAGCACACCGTTGGCACCCTTCGTACCGTAGATAGCAGTAGCTGAGGCATCCTTGAGCACCTCGATGCTCTCGATGTTAGCCGGCGCAATATTGAGCAATGCGCCGAAATCCTCCTCGTTGGCGGTGGAGAAATTGAAGTCATCAGTGATGTCGACATCCTGTGGCACACCGTCGATAACGATGAGCGGTTCGTTGGACGCGCTCAGCGAACTGGTACCACGGATACGTATGCTGGAGCGTGCGCCTGGGTCACCGCCGAGATTGATGTCCAAACCAGCGACTTGTCCCTGCAGGGCTTCCTCCACCGAAGTGACAGGCTGTGTCTCTACGATGGCCGACATGTCGACTTTCTGTACTGAGGAGGTCTGTTCAAGTCTGGAAATGCCCATGCCATCACGCCCACCACGGGCGCCAGTGACCACCACCTCCTGGAGCACGGTCTCGTTTTCCAACTGGAAATCAATCTGTGTTTGCCCAGTATAGTTGACCGTCATGGTTTTCATACCGATATATGTAGCCCTCACTTTCAGATTTTTTGCATCAGCCGGCACTTGCAGCACATAGTTGCCGTCGATGTCAGTGACAGCGCCCTTGATATAGCGGTTCTGGCTGTTGACGAGCACCACATTGGCACCGATGATAGGGTCATTTGTACCATTGTCGAGTTTCTCTGTCACACTGCCCGTGAGCACTTTTTCCTGAGCCATCATGCTCACCGAGCACAACAGCAAGACAATGAATGTGAATATCTTATTCTTCATAGCGCTCTCTGTTATTTAAGGATACCGTCGATGAACTGCATGCAACCGTCGGCGAAAGCAAACGGCAGCCCATAGTATTTCTGAATGACGCTCACCATGCTGTCGGCGCTAAAACCTGCCGACAATCCTGCGGCATTCTCACTGATGGTCAGATGCTCACCTCCCATGGTGAGAAAATTGCCTTTGCAGGTGGAACCCGGATAAGGATAACTGCTGATGGTGTTCATGAGCGACGATACGAAGTAATTGCGCAAATAATTGGCCAACAAAGTCTTGTTGGAGGCCGACACATTGCCCGTTATGGTATTGTCATCGGCTATCTTCAACGCCGAGCATCCGGGGATGTCGGCAATGTTGTTTCTGATAGCCTCGTTGGTGGGCACGAAAACAATATATCGAGTGTCGTCACTGGTGATGGAAGGCATTCCGCCGTTAGCAACCAATCCAGCTTTTTGTAGCAACTGTGCGAAAAGGTAGTACTCATAGTTTCTGTCGTTGCCCACGGCCAGGCGGTGTGTCAGTCCGTCGCCCGATGCCTCTGCGAAGAGTTGGGGATAATCGTAAGCGTACGCCCTTCCGTTGGCCCAGGGTGTACCTGTTCCCTCACTTGGTATCTCGCGGAAGCTAACGAAAGGCGAACCCTGATAATCTGGACTCAGCTGTTGGTTGAACAGCGCACTGGTGGTGATTTTGCCATCATGCACAAACCAGTAGTTGAACGCGGTGTTGGTCTCCACAACCTGGGTGCCGGTGGTGCTAAGCTGTGACACATTGGAAGCCGTATGCATGTTGACGATGCTTCGTGCCTGTCCTGCACTCATGTTGGCGAAATTGCCATCCACATCACTGTACACCTCAAGGTTTCGTCCCTGGGTGGTCGTATTAAGCCGCATCTGCGGTTCGTTCTGGTTGAACTGCAAATTGCTGGGGATGAGTGTGACAAACTGCGACTTGTCGGAGGCGAGAGACAGCACCAGCTCGCTTTTGTCAAGGGCATACATGAAGCACTGATATGTAGTGTCGCGGAATGCTGGCCCCACCACAGAGGAGAAGATAGCCGGTGCCTCCATGTCGTTCATACCATAAACGATACCATTCTCACAGAAAAGTCGGTCGTCCACCTTGCTGGTCTCAATATTAATAGGTGTTCCATAGGCGGTCTGCACGCGTCCTTTCTCAACATCCTCCGGAAAAACAGGCGTGACATCATCAGCAAACGACTGCATGATGAAATATTGCAGAATAAGAGGGTCAAGGTCACCGAGTGAGTGATAGCCACCTTCTGGCTTCCAATAATTGGTGAAGAATTTTGCGATGGCCTGATTGGATGGAGCGAAGATAGTATAGGTGGCTCTCTCCAAGGTGCTCATCATCCTGAAATTGGTCACAGGCCATTCGCAAGCGATATTGGGAAGCGCTCCGTGGGTGATGGTATAGACCACCTTGCCCAGCGTGGTGTTGGTCTCCTGGTCCGCTTCGGTCAGCTCGGCGTAGGTGTCGTAGAGACTGACAAAGTCACTGTAGTTGGGATTTTTCTTCAGAGTAGTGTAGATGGTTTCCAGCGGACTGATCACCTGGCTGACATGGTAGAGATAACCATTGTCGGTGACAACGGCATCCTGGTCGATGACACTGGCATTGGCCACATTGAATCCATTGCTTCCGCCCGTCCATTGGCTGCCAGGGAAGAAATACTCGTAGTTGGACTTGGCATCCACCCCCAGTGAGGAGAACATCATGTGGCTGAACACAGGCAGGTAGCGCTCATAGTGATAGACGGTGACAGTGGTGTCGACACCATTGAGCTTTCCCCTCACCAGTTCCATGTCATCGGCACTGCGTGTACGGTGCTTGTAGTAGAGTCCGGCATTCACCATGCGTTGCTCTTCTGTGGCGCCATCGCCTTCATCAGGTCGGAAATTCACCATCTTCGACCAGTCATAGGCATAGTACATCAGATGATAGCCCACAGTCTTCTTCAGAAATGCAGGGTCTTTTTGATTCAAATCTTCGACCGATGCATACCCTTTCTGCTGCAGGAATTGCTGCCAGGCACCATCATCGGGTGCCATGACGGTCAACACGCTCTGACCATTGACAATAGGCTTATAGCCTGCCAATTCAATGGCTTTCAGGAACTGCTGATGGTTCCCCTCGCTTTCCATCACCTGCCACGCATTGCCTTTCAGCCATTCCGGCGACTTGTAGTGGTCGTCGTCGGCAATGTCATGACAAGACGTGACAAATGTGCTTGCAATGAGCATGCAAACCATTGTCAGAAAAACATTTTTGTTTGTCATCAGGTTATTTATTAGTTATGATTTAGTTTTCAAGTTAATATCTTCTTCCGTGTTCTTCGATGGCGGAGAAACGCTATTGTTCCCCCTGTAAGTCTTAATGGATGCAAATTTAGGTATTTTTATTGAATAATGCAAAAATACCTATTGTTGTTTTTCAAAAAAATCCTTTACCTTGTCCCAGTCGACATTGACGATGTCGAGTGGTTCGTCATATTCTTTGGCTGTGGCCTCATGCTTTTTCAGGTCAAACTTGACGAAAACCACATCATCTACACATACGCTGAAAGAGTCGAGCGGAACGACATCAAACAATTTCATCTTCTCGTTCGCATCGAATTCAGGTTCCTCGTCTCCACTCCATTGTTCATAAAAGCACTCCTCATTGGCTTTCAGATACCAAAAATGGGCATTGCCATCTGCATCGGTTTTTTTTAGCGTCACCATCGCACCTCCCCTATATTTTTTTAGTTCATTCCTCTGATAAAGGTATGCACCCACTGCCGTCAGAATGCAGATAAGTGCACAGACAAAAGGCTGCAGGAAACAACCGATGGCAAGACCCTTGAGACGTTTTTTTATTAATCCATAGAATGGGATGGATATGGTAGCCGCCAATAAGACCGCCATAACCATCACTATGATGACGTAAAAAAACAAACCTTGTTCTATCATGGAGCGATTCTTTATTATTGTTTTGCGATCATGGTTTTGTCAACTGCAAGGCCAGCATGGTCATATCATCATTCTGTTCAGCATCACCCACAAACAATCCTGCCGATGTGGTCATCGCTTCGATGAGTGCCTGTGGTTGCCTGATGGTCACCTTTGCTACTTGCAGCATCCGGTCCATGCCAAACTGGCAGAGATTGATATCCTCGGCTTCATTGAGACCGTCAGTGTAGAGGAAGACCATATCGCCCGTCTTGAGTTGGAGATGCTGCACGGAGTACTGCCATCCCGGCATCACTCCTGCGGGGATATTGGCATCACAAGAGAGAACACTGACATCATCGCCAGCCAACAGAAATGGAGGGTTGTGCCCGGCATTGGTGTACTTCAGATGACCGGTGGACAGGTCTAGCACTCCCAGCAGGAGTGTGACAAACATGCCCGCCTCATTGTTGTTGCTCACCGCATCATTGAGTGCCATCATAATCTGGTCTGGTTCGCTCGTATAAGCAGCGATGTTGCGGAACAAAGAGCGTGTCACCGCCATGACCAATGATGCCGGGACACCTTTGCCAGACACGTCGCCAATGCAGAAAAATAGTTTCTCATCCCGGATAAGGAAGTCATACAGGTCACCACCTACCGCCTTTGCTGGCTTCACCTGCCCATAGATATCGATGTCATGACGGTCGGGAAATGCAGGATAGGTCTTGGGCAACATCGACATCTGTATGTCGTGAGCGATTTTCAACTCACTCTCCATGGAGGCCTTAGCAGCCGTCGTGTCCTTCAGTTCACTGACATAGGCAGTCAGCGAGTGCTGCATGTTCTCAAACGAGTCGCGCAACAGATGTATCTCATCTCGGCTTTGGATAGCAGGCAGAGGTGTGTCGAATTGTCCGTCGGCCACCTGGTCGGCAGCAGCGGCCAACTGTTTCAGGGGATTTGCCGCACGTCGGATGGCCAACCGACATACATAGAATGTGATCAGCAATACAAAGGCAGTGATCATCAGCATGAGAATGCCCACAATGATGCCCATCATGTTGAGTGAGAGCATGGGTACAGAAACTGCTAAGATCCAGTCTATACCCTCCAGAGGAGCATAGAACAAATAAGTCCTGATTCGGTTAACACGTACCTCATGGTTGGTTTCCTTTGTGCTCCTTTGACCTTCGGACATTCTTTTGATGATCTCCTTGGCAACGCCCGGCTTATCCGAATCTTTGATATGCGTGTAGAAATTGCCCTTCAGGATACGCCTCTGGTCTGGGTGTGTAATATAGGTGCCGTCACGCGACAATACAAAGTTTCTGTACAATCCATCGTCTGTTAATGGCAGAATGATAGTTCTGGCATTAGAGATACTGTCCTGTTTCATCAACAGATGGGTCATAAAGTCAAGTGAAAGGTCGGCGCCAAGAATAGCCACCACACGCCCTTTCTGGTCGTGAACGGGGTACATATAGGCCACCAAAGGTGTCTTTTTGTCTCGGCTGTCAAAGAAAGGTTCCGACCAATAAGCGGAGTCCGCGGCGACGGCTTTTCGGAACCACTCTGCCTCAAGATAGGATGCTTCAGCACCCTCAATGGGTTTTCCCTCCACCCCTAGACTGTCATCGCGCCAAGCGTAAGGACAGTAGGAGCGCCCTTTCTGGGGGAAATAGTTCTCGATGAAACTGATGCCGCAACTGCGGATGCGGGGATTATGGGCTATAATTCGCTCCATGATGGCCTGCAACTGTTGTGGCTGACCGACATTTTTCTCAACATCAAATATGTTGTTCTCGACGGCTACGCTGACATCCGACATCGCGTCGCTGATGCTTTTACCAGAAGATTGGATGCCATTGTAAAATGCATCGGCACTGCTTTTCACAATCAATGATTTGGTCAATGAATAGATGAGAAATGCCAACGCCCCCATCATAATGAAAAGCACCAGCAATACCCATCTGGCCAGCCTTCGGGCAAAATTGTATTTATATTTTTTCTTTTCCATCCTGCACGCTGCGCTTTTGACGGTACAAAATTACATAAAAAAAACAGTTGTCGCAAGTTGAAAGAAGAGAATGTCGGCCTATCGCTCCGAAAGAATAGTGGTTGATACTACTTCATTACGTCTCTTTCCCCATTTAATTCACTTCTCGCTCTTGGATGGCCTTGCCCGACCCCCAGGCATCACCGACCTTTTCGCCTACTACACGGTAGGTGTTCTTGGAAGAGTCGAAGATGACAGGTTGCAATTTGCCGAGGTCGATATTGCCTTCCTCGTCGAGGATGCTCTCATCGGCACTCATGTTGACGATCTCACCCACTACGCGAGCACCGCCGTTGCCATCCTCTTCGAAGGTCACCACCTTGCATTCCAATGCCATCTTGTATTCATTGATGATGGGAGCGTCCACGTTTGGACTCGGAGTGATGGTGAAGCCGGCCTTGGCCACCTTGTCTGGTACGTCGTTGCCGGACACGATGCCGAAGTAGTCGCTCTGCACGATGTCGTCCTTGGTGGCGAAGCTGATGGTGAACGCCTTTTTCAGTCGGATGTTATCCGTGGTCTTGTGGGCAGAGAGTTCGAAGGTGATGTGCTTCGGCCCGCACTGTCCACCCCAAGCGGCCATCATCACGTCAGGGTTCTTGTCAGCGTCCCAGGTGGCAATCATAATGGCGGGCAGCGGTGTGATTACGGCTTTGTCACTGAAGTTCTTGCGGCCTTCCACCGCCTTCACTTCCACTTTTTCCGAAGTAGGGTTCTCGTTGGTCACATTCTTTTGCTCTTTGTTTCCACAGGCAGTCATGAGCATTGCGCCTGTCAGCACGAGGGCTGAAATGGTCATGTGGTGTCTCATTTCTCGTTTGATGTTTATGATGATTATGGATTGATAGTTAATTGTGCAAGCTTGTTGATGCTATCATCTATGGGAAGCTATTAAGTATTGAGGTTTTTCTGATGCATCTTCAGCAGTTTTACAGCCTGTGAATAGGGACTTGTCGTCACGCTCTCGAAGTAGGCTGCC
>CAMZHP010000165.1 GCA_947306845.1 uncultured Prevotellaceae bacterium | reverse complement strand
GTCAGGAATGTAATCATCTAACTTTTGATCATTTCATTTGGATAATAGGATTTATTGTGTAAATTTGCACCAAAAAATGAAAAGAATGATAAGTATGATGATGGGAATGATAACATCACTTTTTAGCTTGACGGCTGATGCTCAAGACAAACAGATGACATTCACTTATGGGTCACATACCTATACGATGATGGGAACACTCAACGCCGAAGCATACGATGCTAAGGCCACGGGTGTGGTGACCTTCACGCATATCCCAACCGACTATGCCGAGTTTGAGGCAGTTTATACCCAGTTCCTGGGCAAGACACCCCATGGCGCAGCAGCCATGATGCCCATGGCCATGGAACTGTATCGGCGCGACCGGGACACAGGCCTTCAATGCCTGAAACTGCTGTGCTATCCCTCGAACGTCAACTCAGTCACGTCAATCCTCAACACCAAGTACGGTCCTTCAAAGTTCGCGCCAGCCGATGACCCATACTTGCAACCCTATCTGCCGGCAGCCGTGCTCAAGGGGGCTACGCCGGAAAATGGATACACCCCACTGCGGCCTTACACCGTGGAGATGAGGGCCAGTGTCAACACACATAAAAAGATGCAATTGATGGGTGACGGAACTGTAGTGTATATCTACATCATGGGCAAGGGATGGGACACCGAACAGCGACAGGTGGAGGTCATCCGGCAACCAGACAACTCACTCCATCAGGTGTTCAACTGTCCCTCGCTTTACACTCAGTGCAAGCAAATCAGGGGGCAGTGGAAAGGATTGGAATAACTCACATCATCTCTCGGGTCGTGCCACAGCAGAAGGCTTGCAGCCGGTCGGCCATGGCCTTTTTCATGATGGCATACGCCATGTCTCCTGTGCAATGGCTGGTATGAAATACGGTCTGGGGATAGTTGACTGTCAACCTCTGGGCGAGGACAGACAGTTCGTCGCTCGTCTCATGACCGTCCAACAGATGGAATCCTCCCAATACTGACCTGACAGGCCAGGGACATGCCGCCAGGATGTTCTCCAAGCCACTATGAGCGCATCCCGTGAAAAGAAGTCCGTCAGTATAGAGGGCCAGCTCGTGTCGGAAATCATCGGGTATGTAATTCCCCTCATCATCCTTGACGAACAGATGCCGGTTGCCTTTGGGCATGGGGTGAGTCTGAGGTATGTGCGCCACGACATGGATGCCATCGGCAATCTCACAGGTGTGGTCCACCATGACAGACTGCTCGTCTATTTCCTCAGGCCATACTGTGGTGATGCTATGCTGGTCATTTCTCATGGAATAGAACTTGCCTTTGACGGCCTCCGGAGAAACAATGACTTTTGCCCTCTTGTTGACTTCCAAGAAATGGCGCAACCCTCCTGCATGGTCACTGTGACCATGGGAGACAAAGACGTAATCCACCGTACCGAGGTCAACATCCATCCGCTTTGCGTTGCGGATGAATACATCACTGGCTCCCGTATCAAGCAGGATGCGATAGCGCTCTGTTTCCAACAGGATGCACAACCCGTGCTCCGTCTCAAATGTGAGGTCCTTTGCACGGTTGTCTGACAACACAGTCCATTTCACATACATGATCTCTTTCCTTTACTTTTTTATCATTTTCTAGTTCGTCTTCTCTCCGAAACTGCTAACTGGTCGCACATCAGCATGCAAAGATACGTCTTTTCTATCATGTCGCCAAATAAAAAAACTGCCAGTGGCCATCATTCCTTCCTTCCTTCCTTCCTTCAGTCTCTCTACCCTCATGCCTTTTTCAGAGGAAACGACTACACGGGCATCCATGATAATTGCTAAAAAAACACTTGGATGTAGTGGAAAATCACTTTTTTTGAGTATTTTTGCAAACATAATGAGCTACTTAAAACAAACTACTAAACAATGAAACAGTTTTATTTTCGATGGATGCTTCTAATGTCGGCAATATTCGTATTGGGCGGATTACAAGCAAAAAAAGTCCACACATTGGGTGACTCCACCATGGCTTTCTACAACGAATCGACCACCAATACCAGAGGTTGGGGAATGTATTTTGGAAATTTCCTGACAAATGGATGGACAAGCGTCAACTATGCACGAGGTGGGCGTGACTCTCGCGGTGGCTACAACGAACTATGGCAGAGTGCCAAGAATAATGTGGAGGCGGGAGACTATGTGCTCATACAGTTTGCCCACAACGATGAAAAGCAAAACGGTATGGACAATGAAGAACTGCAGGCATACTATACCAGTATTGGCGATGCGGCTAGCGCTGCTGCTGTCAAGAGCGACGGACGTGGCACGGTGCCTTCCACAACCTATAAGAAATACCTGAAACAAATCATCGATGCTGTGAAGGAAAGGGGAGCCACGCCGATACTGGTATCCGCCGTTTGCCGATGCTTCTTCAGTGGAGGTACCATCACCAGAGCCGGACGCCATGACTTGGGCGACAAATACGATGCTATCGTCAACGGAGCCATTAAGACAGGGCTGAAGGTAGGGGCTAATGACCATACCATGGACTACAGCTATCATATGCAGCAGTTAGCCGATGAGGAAAATGTGGCTTTTATCGATATGACTACAGCTACCAAAAAACTTTACGAGAGTTATGGCAGCTACAACAAGTGCTATGACGCATTGTTCGACAAGGGTGGGGAAGCAGACAATACACACTATAATCTCACCGGTGCCATGATGGCTGCCCGTCTTTGCGCTCAGCTGATGAAGGAAAAAGGCATCTTGGCCGATAACATCGTGATACCAACCGACCTGTCAATTGCTCCTGCTGTTGCTGACATGGGGGATGTCTATGTGGGACAGGCTGCAGTAAAAGAACTGACATTATCCGGTCTGGGACTGAATCCTGCTACGGGTACCATTAAGATTACTGCCTCTGAGGGAATTCTGCTCTCCACCGACAAAAAGAATTGGCAGGACGCCTTAGAGGTGGGCTATGAGAGTGGAACGGTCATCAAGACTTTCTTTGCAAAAGTGGCTGCCACTGCAGTTGGCATCTTCAATGGTTCGGTGACCGCTAAGTTAGGCGACAAGCAGATAGTCGCTGCAGTTACGATGAATGCCATTGAACTGGGTGGCGGTGCCCCCTTCACCATTACTTGGCCGTTAACCGGAAATGACGAACCGCTCGTCGATGGTGTTGCCTCGGCTGCAGTGGCGAAGGTGGAAGGGATGGTAAAGTATGCAAACAATGCCACAAATGGCTTGATGGTGAGTACCAGTGACGGAGGAGCATGGGTGAAGGCTGAAGACGATTCGCCCAACCAGTATGTTCAATTCACCGTAACTTGCCCTGAAGGAAGGAAACTCGACATCAATCGCATCGCTATGAAGGTTGGTGGGCGAGGTGGGAATGGCATGCGCTGCCATGTATATTATTCTACCGACGGTTTTGCCAATCGCACCACCATCTTTGCTCCGACCTCTATGAGCAGCAATGTGATGAACGAGGTGGAGGCCATGCCTGTCGTCAACCTGGAGGAGGGTGACCAACTCCAGATACGTGTCTATCCTTGGTATACAAGCGATGCTACGGGCAAATGGCTCTGCATACAGGATGTCGTGGTAGGAGGACAGACAAAAGACGCGTCTGGCGTGAGCATCACGGGGTCGATTACTTATAAACTAGACAAAGGAGGACTGAACCAGGGCGACGATGCCCTCATGGATCCCAATGAACTGGGTGCCGGCTTTGTAGGTAAAACATGGACGGCCGGAAGTGCGCTGACAGTGGAAAACACGTTGAACTATCGTGGCGCTTCGGGTGAAAGCAACATCACTCAAACGCGCATCTATAATGGTACGGGCAATTCGTTCTCTTCATCAGTAGGCGCTGACAACACCCTCACACTCAAACTCACTCCTGAAGAGGGCTTTTCTTTCGTGCCTTCACGTCTGAGCTTTCAGGCTGCTCGCTATGGCACCGACGGCGGTAATATATCCGCCGCAGTGGATGCTGGCGAAACTCATGTGGCTTTAGTAAACAATGCTGGTGTCAATCGAGATGGAAAGGATCTCACCATCGCTTCCTTTTCTGAAGAGATAACGGGCGTAACCGCTACTGCAGACCATCCTCTGATGGTGAACTTCTCTTTCTTGGGACTGGGCAAAACCAAACAGATGGGACTCTCGAATGTTGTGATCGAGGGGACGCTTGTGGGGGCTGCGGCTCAGGTGACGAAATATGCACTGCAAACCCTGGTGCTCCCTTCGGCTGAGGCTGGCTCGATTTCACGCGAACCAGATTTGGAACAGTATAAAGAGGGTTCTGTGGTGAAGTTGAAAGCCATAAAGAACTTTGGATATCGCTTTAAAGAGTGGCAGGATGCTTCTGGGGCCATCGTCTCAACGGAGGCAGAAACTACCATCACAATGGATGCAGAAAAGACCATGAAGGCTGTCTTTGAGGCTGTCGCTGTCTACAAGGTGAATACGGAAGCCACCAACGATGCCGACAGGGAACTGGGCAGTGTCACCCTCACTCCTAACGAACATGAAGGCCTGTATGAGGAGGGCACGACAATTATCGCCACAGCCAACGAGAACAAAATATTGAAGTTCTTGAGCTGGACAGATGAGAATGAAAACAACAACGCGGCAGCTTCACGTGAGGTGACGGTGAACGGAGACATGACGTTGGTGGCCAACTTCGAAGTGCAGGATTTCGTCGCTGTGTTCGATGCCAGCACCACAGCCAGCTATGCCTATCCGACAACAACCGGTTATCCTTTTGCAGCCGATGTGACGTGGGACAGTGAGCGCAATGCCAGGTCGTGTGTCGTCAAGATGAGTGACGGCTCTCTTTGTTATACAAAGGACGACGGGACGCCTGTGGTGCGCAACAGGCAGTCTGTGGTGCTCAGTAGCATTGACGGCCTCTATCAGAACGGATACCGAACCAGCGATATCGCATTCCAGTTCCAGTTCTCTACAAAGGGTTTCTCCAGTGTGACGTTCGTGGCCGATATGGCTGCTAAGAACATGGCGAACAAGAATTGGAAAGCCCTGATCTCCACAGATGGCACCAACTATGAGCCCTTGGGAGAAGGGTGGGGCGTGGCGGCTAATGTTCAGACGCCAATCAGCTTCCAATTGCCTTCGTCGGCAGTGGGGCAGGAACTGGTTTACATCCGCATCACAGGCGATGGCACAGACTTGCTGTCGAGCAGCTACCAGTTCGACAAGCAATTCAATGGACTGGACTATACCAGTCACTCGGAGAGTGGCGTGGGCAACGTCTTCGTTCTTGGAGAGGCTTTGGTCTTGGCCGATGAGGTGGCTCCCCAAATGATAGCTACCATTCCTGCCAACAATGCCACGGGGGTCAGTGCCACAGGCCGTATCACCATTTCATTCGACGAGCGCATCCAACCCGTTGAGGGCGCGGAGATGGCAACCTTGATGGCGGCCGACGGTTCTCTTGTCAATATCGTCCCTTCGTGGAGCAACCGCTCTGTCAGCTTCGATTATAGTTCGCTGGACTATAATGCTCAGTACATTTTCACATTGCCAGCCAACTTTGTGCAGGATCTCTCTGGCAATAAGGACGCCATACAGCATACCATTGTTTTTAATACAATGGATCGTCCTGTCGTCAACAAAGCAATGTACGACTTTGTGGTGCCTGTCGATGGCTCCATCACGCAGGCATTGGCGGCGGCCAATAATCGTGCCGATAAGAAAAGCAGATATCGCGTCTTCATCATGAACAGCGAACAGCCATACGTCTTCGATGCAAACGGCACCACTACTGGGGGCGACGGAAAGACATACCCAGACGCGCGATCCTATTTGAAGGCTGCCAACACCAGTTTCATCGGTGAGTCGATGGAGGGTGTTGTCATCACCAATGTTACCCCAGATGCCACCTGGAACAATGGGTTCGGGGCAGCATGCCCCTTGGAGGGTATCGGGAAAGGCGACGTGCTGATCATCGAGTCATCGGCTACAAACACCTATTTCCAAAACCTTACCATCAAGTCTTCGATGGGCGATGCCCATGGACGTGACATTGCATTGCAAGACAAGTCAAACCGCACCATCTTCAAGGATGTATGCCTCTGGGCCTATCAGGATACCTATGTGCCGAACAATCAGAATGGCAAGTTCTATTTCGAAGGGGGTGTCATCCGGGGGCGCACAGACTACATTTGCGGAAAGGGAGACCTCTACTGCAACAAGGTGACGCTCCGACAGGTGGCCGGAGGTTATCTGGCCGTACCTTCCATTCCTAAAAAGTACGGCTTTATCTTCCAAAGCTGCAAGATTGTCGGTGACAACAGCAGCGTCAACGGGTCCTATACGCTGGGACGTCCTTGGGGAAAAGGTACACCCATTGCTCTCTTTATCGATACGGAAATGGAGGTCGTTCCTTCCACGATTGGTTGGAGCGAAATGAGCGGTGGCTATCCCAAACGCTTTGCCGAATACGGCTCACACACCACTAAGGGCGTTGCCGTTGACCTTAGCGGGCGCAAGACAACCTATGATGCTTACGATGCCTACGATAAGGCCACAAACATCTATACGAACCGCCGCACAGAGACCAACAATCCCATCCTGACCGCCGAGGAGGCAATTCAAATGACGCTTGAGACCATCATGGGGCAGAACGACGCATGGCAACCCACTTTGCTCACCGAACAGGCCCCAGTCCCGACAGACGTCAAACTGGAGGGTAATACCTTGACATGGGCTGATAGCAACTACGCCTTGCTGTGGGCCGTTTGTCTGGATGGTCGGGTGGTGGCCTTCACAACAGAACCTGCCTATACTGTGACGGAGCATGGAAACTATGTAGTCCGTGCAGCAAACGAGATGGGTGGATTGGGCAAGGCTTCGGAATCTGCCTCTTACACCTCGGGCATAGATGGTGTGACCAGGGCATCAACGGCAACGAGCATTGTCTATTCCATCGATGGAAAGCGTCTCAGCCGCCTTCAACCTGGACTCAACATCGTCAGACAAAGCGATGGAACAATGAAGAAGGTGGTCGTTCCGCTGAGATGATTCAAGTTTCACATTTGCTCAACTTGCTGAAGTTGAATTAGATGGAAATCTTGGTGTTGAGGAGTATAGGAGTAGAGGACACATCACTGCGAACCCAAAAGCATCCTGACATACTTCACGCTCGACTCATATTCCTCATCGGTGGACAGGTGCTCGATAATCATTGGCATTTGAGGCGCCTCAGCAGTGGCCAACCGGGCATATAGTGGAATATTGAGTATGCCCTCACCGCAAGCGCATTCCTCCAACTGGAAAGTATATTCCGGCTTCAACCTGATGTCTTTCAGGTGACAACTCACGATAGTTCCGCGGAGCTTGGCAAAGCATTCCTCC
>CAMZHP010000164.1 GCA_947306845.1 uncultured Prevotellaceae bacterium | reverse complement strand
GCAGCTGACGTCGCGCTCCTCATCGACCCAAGAGAGGGTGTCGGGCACGTCGAGGTTGCCCACGCTCTTCATCTTCATGCAGATTTCTGTCGGTGTCGAGAAGGTAATGCCCTTCTCCTTGGCGCAGGCAGGGATAGCCTTGAGGAACTCGAGGATGTTCGAAGACAGTGGCTGTGCGATTCCCAGTGCGGAGAGTTCCATGAAGATATTGATAACCTGTTCCTCCTCGGGGAAGTTGGCAATACGCTCCACATAGTTGTCAGCGAAGAGTGGATAGCCCTCCCATTCGCTGTTGCTAAAGCGGAGTGAGATATCATCGCTCAGGACGACATCACGGAGCAGCAACTTCAGGTTGGGCGCGATGGCGCAGTTGTACACATAATGCGGAGACTTCCATCCGAGCACGTGGCGGGCACCCTCGGTGAGCATGCCTTTGAAGCCCATGGCTGCAGCCTGTCCACCGATGTCATCGCTGTAGATGAGCGAAGAGTTGCGCAGGACTTTCGGCTCCTGTCCGAAATATTCCTTGATCTTGACGCACTGTTTCTTCACGTCACGCTCAAACGAAGCCTCATTGGCGAGAGCGGCGAGACCATGTGAATAGGGTTCTGCGAGGAACTCCACGCATCCCGTCTCATTCAGTTTCTGCAGTTTGGCCAGCACCTGCGGAGCATGGAACTCGAGCTGTTCGATGCCAGTGCCAGAGAGCGAGAAGGCCACCTTGAAATAGTCGCCATGCTGAGCGATCATCTCCTCAAGCGCATTGAGCGCCGGCATATACGAGCGGTTGGCAATGTCGGTGATGGAGCGCTCATTCTCGAAGTCATCATAGTAGTAATGGTCGGTACCGATATCGAAGAAACGGTAACGTTTGAGATGGACAATCTGATGGATCTCAAAATATAAGCAAATTGTTTTCATTATCTCGTGTGTTTAAAGTTACTTGTTAAGGGTTCGGATGTAAAGTTCCTTGATCCATGCTCCCACTTTCTCCCAGGTGATCTGGTCAACCTCTCGCTTGCCCTCATCCTGAAGGTAGTGGAAGAGACTGTCGTTGTGGCAGATGGAATAAATGGCATCAGCAAGAGCGTGGATATCCCAGTAGTCCACCTTGATGCAGTTGTGCAGGATTTCGGCGCAGCCACTCTGCCATGAGATGATGGACGGTGTGCCGCATTGCATGGCCTCTAGTGGCGAGATGCCGAACGGCTCACTCACGGATGGCATGACATAGACATCGGAATCCTTGAGGCACTCATAAACCTGTTTTCCACGCATGAATCCCGGGAAGTGGAACCTGTCGGCGATGCCCCTCTCTGCAGCGAGTTGTATCATCGCATCCATCATGTCGCCCGAGCCTGCCATACAGAAGCGCACGTTGCGTGTGCGGTGGAGCACCATATTGGCTGCTTCGACGAAATACTCCGGTCCTTTCTGCATGGTGATGCGTCCGAGGAAGGTCACCACCTTGTCCTTGCCCGTATGGTCGGGTCGTGGGATGTCCTGCAGTTCCTGCTTAAGCGGATAGACGGCATTGTGCACGGTGAAGCACTTGCGAGGATCTTGATGGTAATGGTTGATGACGGTCTGTCGCGTGAGTTCCGACACACACATGATGCAGTCGGCGTTGTCCATACCGTCTTTCTCGATGGAATAGACAGTGGGGTTCACTTTACCACGGCTTCGGTCGAAGTCGGTGGCATGAACGTGGATGCACAGCGGTTTGCCGCTGACACTCTTGGCGTGGATGCCGGCTGGATAGGTGAGCCAGTCGTGAGCGTGAATGATGTCGAACTCCTCGGTGCGTGCCACGACACCGGCGATGACAGAGTAGTTGTTGATTTCCTCATGGAGGTTCTTGGGATATCCTCCAGCAAACTCCATGCAACCGAGATCGTTGACGTGCATGTAGTTGAAATCGGCATAGATATGATCACGGAGCCGGTAGTAGTAGTCCGGATCCATGATGTTGCCGATGCGTTCCTTTACATAGTCGTAGTCCACCTCGCGGTAGGCGATAGGCACGGCACACATGCCCACAATCTTGCACGCAGAGGTATCCTCATCGCCGAAAGGCTTGGGCAAGCATAGTGTAATGTCGATGTCGCCTTGTGCATGCAGACCTTCGGAGATGCCATAATTAGCGGTGGCGAGTCCACCAAATACATGAGGAGGATACTCCCATCCAAACATTAAAACTTTCATATATCGTCTCCTCCTTATTTATTATATTTATATGATTCGAGCATGTTGAGCGCACGCAGGATTTCCGCCACATTCATGGCAAACGACATGGCTCCTCTTCCGAGGAACGGCGGGTTGCCATCGAATAGTTCGCTGATGGTGCCGAGGCAATGGTAGTCCATCTCCTCCTCGTAACCCACCATCTGCCGTTCGAGGAAACTCAGTCTGGTGCGTTTGTAGAGTTTGAGGCATGCCTCCATGTAGAATCCACCTAGCCAAGGCCAAGCGGTGCCCTGATGATAGGCATAATCGCGCTGCGTCTGCGGTCCCACATACATGGGGTTGTAGCCACCACTCTTCGGTGAGAGTGAGCGCAGTCCCTTGGGAGTAAGGAGTTCGCGGGTACAAACATCGAGCACGCTCTTCTTCTGATCCTGAGACAGCGGCGAGTAGTCGAAAGCCACTGGGAAAATCATGTTGGGGCGTACGCTCCAGTCCATCATGTTGCCGTCGACATAGTCATACAAATAGCCATACTCATTGAGGAAGGTATCAACAAACGACACCTTGCAGAGTTCGGCACGCTTGATCAGTTCATCAGCACGTTCCTGCTGTCCATTCTCTGAATCGAGAGAAGCCACGAAGCGCAGGGCGTTGTACCACAAGGCATTGAACTCCACGATATAACCTGTACGGGGCACTACAGGCCGTCCGTTAGCAGTAGAGTTCATCCAAGTGACGGCACGCTCGCGTCCCTCTGTGCGGAGCAGTCCGTTCTCCTCGAGGGAGAGGTTGGGATGTCCGCCTCCGATGATGTAGTCAACGATATCATTGATGAGTTTGCCATACATCTTATAGCATTTCTCACGTCCGCACTCCTTTGCATACTGTTGCACAGCCCATACAGCCCAGAGGGGCACGTCGGGCTGCTCCATCTCATAGATATGCCCAGTGAAAGGTTTGCCCTCCATGAAGTCACGCAGTTCACGCTCAGCGGTTTTCATCACCAATTCGAAATAGTCCTGCTCCTCGATGCCGAGGGTGAGGCCTGGCAGTGAGATGAACGTGTCGCGTGCGCGGCACTTGAACCAAGGATAACCTGCCAAGAGGTAGCGGTCATCATTGGGCAGACGTTTGTGGAACTGATGAGCAGCATTGACGAGACAGTGGAAGAAATTGTCGCGTGGGTTGCGCTCATCCACCTCACTCTGGAAGAGTTTCTTCAGTGTGGTAGTGCGGATCTTAGAGGTGGAACCAGAGAAGACAATGCTCTCCCCCTTCTTGATCTTCATCTCAAAATAGCCCGGCACATAAAGGTCCTCATTGGAGGCATATCCGCGCTCCTGTTCCTTGGGGTATTCTATTCCTCTGTACCAGTCGGGCTGGAAGATGAACTCATTCTTCTTGCTAAACTGCATGTAAAGGTCGGGATAGCCGGCATACATGCATGTCTTGATGCCGTTGTCAACCGGTGTGTAGTCACGGCTTGCGGTATAATTCTCATGTGTGAATGCCCTGACGCTTCTGAAAGCAAGGAATGGCCTGAAGCGTAGAGTGGTCTCTGAGTGTGCGTCCTCAAGCGTATAGCGGATGAGGATACGGTCTTCGTAATGCTGGAAAACGACCTCTTTCTTGAGCAAGACACCACCCACTCTGTAGAGTGTGGTGGGCACCTTGTCGCAGTCGAATTCACGGATGTACTTGTGCCCTTTGGGGCTGTAATTGTTGCCCTGATACTTATGGAGTCCTAGGTTGAACTCAGCCCCATGCTGTATGACTGTCACGTCGAGTGAAGACAGGAGCACATGGTTCTCATCATCCAATTCTGGGATGGGCACCACGAGCAGTCCGTGATACTTGCGCGTGTTGCAGTCGACAATGGTGGAGCAGGAGTAAGCCCCCGAGCGGTTGGTCCGCAACAATTCGCGGGGCAATGATTCCTCCAGGTTTGTCATCAGCGCTTTTTCTAATCGTAGATAACTCATAGTTGTTCTATTAAGGTATTTAAAAAACGTATCAGATTTAAACGATTGCACCCTTCTGACAGGGTTCGCCGCAATGTGCCTCAAAGGTAGCAAAATTTACCCATAACGGCAAATAATCACCCTCAAAAATGCGTTTGCGACCACAAAATTCATGTGATTCATCACATTTCAAGTAATATTTGGCGAATAATATTGAAGAGTTGAGACAACAGTCCTTGCGTAGGGGTTGCGTCAAAAACGCAACATACGGAGAACCTAGCTCGGTATGATGAAATTGACGACTTCCTGCTCCACCTCCACCTTGAAGGGTCCGACAGGAGTGTTCATCACACGTCCGTCAATGCCAACAAGGGCCCGTTCCGCCTTTTCGATGCTTACCTCACGGGTGCGGAAAGGATGGACGCTGCGGTGGTTGAGAATCTTACCACTGTAGAGCAGGTAGAGACCCTCGATAAGCTGCACCACTTCCGGATGGTAAACCACCGATACGTCGAGCAATCCGTTGTAGGGTACAGCCGATGGTGTGAAGCCATAGCCTTGGCAGTTGCCTATGCACACGGTCATCACTTTTCGGTCGATGACTTCGGTGTCGATAAGCAACCTCATCTTGTACTCCAACCGTTGGAATATCATCAGCAAGGAAGAGGGGATGAAAGCCAGCTTCCGCCAACCGAACGAGCCACTAGCCCTCCTCCGTTGTCGAATAACCGACGCCACCAGTCCAATGCTAAGGCAGTTGAGGAAGAAACGATGGCATTTCTCCTGCTTCTCATTGGTATACCGGATGCAACCGAGGTCGATGCGCCTCACCCTGTGATTTGAGATGACATCCACACATGCCTGGATGTCATCCTCGTCGATGCCCCAGAAATGAGCGAAGTCATTCATCAAGCCATTGGGAATCACTCCGAGGGAGACAGAGTCGCGCACCTCTATTGGATATTGCATCAGGCAGTTGATGGCCTCGTTGAGTGCGGAGTCACCTCCCACGATGACCAATGTCTTGTAACCATTGTTGATCATCATTTTGACGAGACGGTCTACGCTGCCTGAGTTTTCGCTCTGCACATGGTCGTAATCGATGCCACGCTCCCGGAGGCATTTTTCGACTTTCTCCCATTTTTTATGAGGACGAAAAGCTCCGCTTTTCGGGCAGAAGATAACACCCCATTTGGATTGGTTCACATTCATGGCTGTATTGTTTATGTCGGTATGGTTAGTATTGGTTTTGGAGTGAGTTAGTTTGATTGTAAAAGGTTTTTAATGATTTCCACCTTTTGCTCAATGGGCAGCATGGCATCAATCCAATGGATGGTGAAGCCGCGTCTTTCCATGCCCCTGAACCACGTCATCTGCCGTTTGGCAAACTGATGGATGGCAATCTCCAGTTGGCGGAACATTTCCTCATAGGTGATACGTCCGATCACATATTCTGTGACGTACTTGTATTCCAGTCCATAGTAGATGAGGTCGTCAGCGCTGATTCCACTTTCGAGCAATGCTCTCACCTCCTCCACCATGCCTTCCTCCAGACGTTGGCGAAGCCTGTTGGTGATGCGCTTGCGGCGCTCCTCCCGTTCGATACTCACCCCGATGATGAGAGAGGTGATTTCCGGGAAAGGGCGGTCTGCCACAGGCGTGCGAAGATTGTACTCTTCTATCTCTATGGCACGGATGGCCCGTTGTGCGGTATCCACATCCGAGCGATTGTGCATATTAGAGTGGTTGCGCTGCTTCAGGTCTGTGAGTATCTCGGTCAGCTCATCCAACGACTTGTCGGCCAGTTTCTCACGCAGTGCATCATTCTGTGGCACGGGAGACAGTTGGTAACTCCCCAACACGGCTTCAATATAGAGTCCTGTTCCTCCGCAGAGGATGGGAACAACTCCCCTACCAGTGATGTCGCGGTAGGCTTCAAGGAAGTCTTTCTGATACTCAAAGAGATTATAACGCGTACCTGGTTCACGTATATCCACCAGATGACAGGGTACCTGCTTACCATTCACCATATAGTCGGCCAGATCCTTGCCTGTGCCGATATCCATGCGCCTGTACACCTGCCGGCTGTCGGCACTGATGATTTCAGCACCGATATCCGCCGCCAATGCAGCGGCCAGCTGGGTTTTCCCACAAGCTGTAGGTCCGAGGATGGTGATCATGGCCTGTTTTTAATCTCTTTCGTTATTCGGTACAAATTTAAACAAAATCGGGCGACCCTCCAACTTTTTACCACAAAAAAGCCGCCTGGCTGATGTCAGGCGGCTTCAATCTGCAAATATCTATTGATATTATTTGAGTTCAGCGAGGCACTTGATGGTGCGAACCATCTGTGAGGTGTAGGAATTCTCGTTGTCATACCAAGCAACAACCTGTACAAGGTACTCACCCTCAGCAATCTTAGAAACCATGGTCTGGTTGGCATCGAAGAGAGAGCCGAAGCGCATGCCGACGATGTCGGAGCTGACGAGTTTCTCCTCTGTGTAGCCGAAAGACTCGTTGGCCTGAGCCTTCATAGCAGCGTTGATACCCTCAACGGTCACCTCGTCCTTCTTCACGACAGCGTGCAGAATAGTGGTGGAACCAGTTGCGGTGGGAACGCGCTGTGCAGCACCGATGAGTTTGCCATTAAGCTCGGGGATCACGAGACCGATAGCCTTAGCAGCACCTGTTGAGTTGGGCACGATGTTCTGAGCACCTGCGCGAGCACGCTGCACGTCACCCTTGCGCTGAGGACCGTCGAGAATCATCTGGTCGCCAGTGTAAGCGTGTACGGTGGTCATGATTCCGCTCTGGATCGGAGCGTAGTCATTCAGAGCCTTTGTCATAGGAGCCAAGCAGTTGGTGGTGCAAGAAGCAGCTGAGATGATGGTGTCAGCAGGAGTCAGCTTGTCATGGTTCACATTGTAAACGATGGTGGGCAGGTCGTTGCCAGCAGGAGCGGAGATAACCACTTTCTTGGCACCAGCCTGGATGTGAGCCATCGACTTCTCCTTAGAAGTATAGAAACCGGTGCACTCGAGGACTACGTCAACGCCGAGCTCGCCCCAAGGCAGTTCAGCAGCGTTGGGCTTAGCATAGATGGTGATCTCCTTACCATCGACGATGATTGAGTTGTCTGTAGCCTCTACAGTGTGCTTGTTCTCACCGAAACGACCGGCGAAACCACCCTGGCAAGTGTCATACTTCAGCAGGTGTGCGAGCATTTTCGGGCTGGTCAGGTCATTGATAGCAACTACCTCATAACCATCAG
>CAMZHP010000163.1 GCA_947306845.1 uncultured Prevotellaceae bacterium | reverse complement strand
CCAGCTGTTTTCCACTCATGACGCTGAACACATCTCCCCTTGTGAGCAATTCTCCGCTCTTGAGGATGATGCCGTCAGCACCGGCATCCAAGACATCTACCCATAATTTCTCATTGAGGATCTCACCTGTGAAGATCAGCACCTTGACTTTGGGGTACAGTTCCTTTGTCTGGCGGCAGATCTCCACCCCCACGGTAGTAGAGCCGCCCAGTCCGAGGTCGAGCAAGACAAGGTCAGGCAACTGCTGTTTGATAAGTTTCCAATAGGTCATCTCATTGTTTGCCGTGCCGATGATCTGCGCTTCCGGGATGTCATTTCGGATAATGCCCTCTGTGCCTTTCAGTTCCAGGGCCACATCCTCTACGATGATGATTTTGAATTGTTCCATGGTTTGTATTGTGAATAATTGATGATCTTGTTTTATGCAGCCATGTTCCTGGCCTTGACCAGTGTAACGACCAGTTCAGTGTTTCCCTCCTGATTGTTTTCTGCCCTGATGCCACATCCTCTCGCATTAGTGGCATCGCCTATGTCCCTGACGATTTGGCGGCAGAGCAGGAAGGGCAGGTTACCCAACGAAGGATTGAACAGCTCATGACATTCCTCATCGGTGAGTTTCATCTTTTGGTAAGACAGCCGGAAGGTCACATACCGATTTCCGCTCTCGCTTACAGCCACGTTTTGCGAAGCTCCCCCACCCTGTTTTGCGAGCAAGCTGAACAGGTATCGCAGCATCTGTCTGTCCCCAAGGATGGAGACCCCTGCCAGCTTGTGATGTGCCAAGTCTGGCAGTAGTTGTCCTATTTTCACAGGCACGCACTCTGGCGGCACGCTTTCCACCTGCCTCATAGCCTGGAGACTAAGAATGGAGTATAATTCCTTGTAATAATCAGCCAATTCGGAAACGCTCTGCAGCTGCTCGTCTCTCTTGTCGATGAGCATCCTTATCCTTGAGGGATAATACATTGTTTCATGTTTGAGTGTGCTCAGGCAGTTATCGAGCACGCTGTTGCATACATGCAGTTTGTCGTTTTCGAACTCACACCGTTTCACCTCATCCTCTGCGATGTCGATGTCTGCCATCCGTTTGTGCCTGTTTTCTATGCTCTCTTGGAGTGTGGTGATCAGCTCGTCGGCGATGACCTGCAACTGCTGTGGCAGTCTTTCGTCATCATACATGTTGGGCTTGCTTCTGTTTCCACCCTCTTTTCGGCTTACACCCGCGAGTCTCTCTATTTCCTTCAGCTTGCGCTCATCATCAGCATCTCCCCTCAGCACGTCGTTCATCGCCTTTATTCGTTCCAAGCAGAACCGGTAGTTGACCTGATGGCGGTAGTATAGGAGGAAATAAGCCATGAAGATGACCAGAGAAAGGATGATGAGAATCACGATGGCCATATATTTGTTGGTTTTCGATTTCTGCATCATGCGGCAGTATTCCTCCAATGTGCTGTCTGCCGACATTTCCTTATATAGTTGGGTATATACCTTATTATTATATCTATAGACCGCCCATTCGTGGAGAGCCAAAGCAGCTACCGCCACATCATTGCGCATGGTGCGTATGGCATTGAAATCAACGGGAAGTCTGTCATGATACCAGAAAATCTCAGACTGCAGCACCGACTTGCTGCTCTGCAACACCAAGGTATCCGTTCCGTTTGGCACCATCATCCTATATGCCTTGTTGAACGCATCGATGGCTGAATCTGCGTATTGAATGGTCTCCTGGTATCTGTCCTGCTCATTGCATTTTGAGGCCAACGTCGTATATTTCCCTGCCAATGAGAGCAGGCTGTCTCTCTGTGCATTGGCATTTGCCCCTGTCATTCCGCAGAGGAACAGCACAAGTATGGTCAAGGCTTTTCTCACCCCTTTAGGCAGTCGGAAGAAGAAGCGACTTCCCTTGCCCGGCGAGCTGACCACTCCTATGCTGCATACGCTGAAGAGAGAGCTGATTTTTTTGTATTTCTCTATGATGCCCTTACAGTTGACCAGTCCGAAACCATGTCCGTGTTCACGTGATGGAGCATTCAGTGCGTTGTTATCGTTTCCCTCTTCAGTGAAAGCCTTTTTCTCCACCCTGAAAGCATCTTCCATCTGTTCCTCCGTCATCCCGATTCCCGTATCCTCCACGCTCACTTCCACATATTTGTCCGTATCCTCGGCATAGACAGACACCGAACCACCTTCGGCTGTGAACTTTCGTGCATTGTCGGCCAACGTGTTGATCATGAAGAGAGTGAGCGTTCGGTCAGCCTTCACCCACTGCTCTGACTGTTTCACTTTTAGTTCGATTCCTTTCATTTGGAATCCTCTTCTGCTGTGCGCCACGATGTCGAAGAGAGTTTGCAAGGGGAAGCTCTCTATATGCAAGCTCAGTTCCCCTTTTCTCAGTTGTATCCATTGTGTGAGGATATCGTTGTATTGCATGATGCGGTCGGTGAGCTCCGCCACATAAGCATAACGTTCTTCTCTGCGCTCCTCTCCCTCGTTGGCAGTGTTGAGTTTTCTGATTTCGAGGAGAATACGGTCGAGATAGGGTGTCACCATATTGGCAAGCGACACCTTTGCCCGTTGTTCCAGATTGAGTCGTTTGTTGTTGTCGATATGCAGTTCACAGACCGCCATTTTCTCCATGGTCTCCTCGTAGCGATCGTTGAGCTGTTCCAGCCTTTGTTGGTTTTCTTTTTTCCATTCCTCCAGCGGTTGGAGGAGCTCATCAGCCGGATTGCGCCGGTCATCTCTCCGTTTCAGATAGGTGAAGAAAAAGAGAGCCGCCACTGCGAGCGCCATAGCGATGATGATGGCCACAATCATGACATTGAGTTGTTTCACGGCAGTGTCGAGTTGCTCGGCACGAGACTCCAAGTAGAGGTCTTGCCTTGTTCGGTCCTGAATGGCTATATAGTCGCGCCTGTTGCGATTAGTTTCCTCCTTGTTGTTGAGTGCCGCATACGAAACGCTGAGTTGCTCCTGAATAGAAGCCACCAAGTCGGGGGCTTTGTAGATGGCGGTATCATTGTGGAGAGCCGCATTGAGGCAAAACAACGACGAGTTATAGTCACCGATATACCAATAGCATTGGGCGAGAGTACGGTAACTTCCCGCGGTCTGATACACGTCACCATACTCAAGGAAAATATCCAACGAGCGTTGTGCGAGGTTGCCAGCGAGCAAGCTGTCTGGCATGTCCTCCACATTGATATTCCTTAAAACAGGATAATTGTCTTTAATCAGTCTTTGCCTCATTGTGGGTTCTTGCAGGTGCTCACTCATGGCCTGCAGCGAGTTGGCCACCCAGAATGGGAAATTGTTTACCACAGCGAGGTCATAGCATTTGAACAGATACTCCATTTCTGTTTGGTTGATTTCCTCCTGTGTTCCTTCTGTGATGGTACCTCCCGCTCCCACGTTATAGAGATAATTGAGCAATTGGCTGTTATCGGATAGGATTTCGCCATAGGGATCGATTTTCGCCATTGCCTCCACCGCCTGCTGTTCCAAGCCCACGTAATAATAATATGCGGAGGTAACGATGTCTAGCTCCGACCGTGCATAGACAATTCTTTCGAGTTGGTGTTGATTGAGTATGCTTTCCTCTTCCTCGATGCGCTTGAGTCTTAGAGTGGCACTCTCTCTGTAGGTATAGAAGTCCTTGTTGCGCGATTGTCTTTGGCAAAGTCTCATCATTTGGACATCGGCAATAAGCAGTTCCACCTGATTGTCTGTAATATTGAGCACGGTGTCGAGTTGGAGTGCCGCCAATTCATATTGCATCCGTGCTATGCTTACAAAAGCCTTGTTGTTGTAGGCCTCTGCCAATCCGCCATCATATCGTCCTGCGACCTTGATGGCTTCGTTGGCATAATAGAGTGTGGAGTCAAGATTCCTGTATCTGAAATCGTATGCCATACGGTTGAGTTTGTCAACCCTCTCCCCGTCAGACACGGAGCAGGCCGACATGGCTCCCAGAATGCCCAACAGCATCATCAGGCCATACAAACGACACATACGACAGCACTTCATCTTTCGATCAGGACTCAACTTCTGAAAGTTGAACAAAGTACCGCCAGGTTTCTCGACCCGACGGTACTTATCTTTTTCTATTATTGTGGGATTATCCGCGAGCTTTGACTATATAGCCAAGAGCCTCCTCACATTTGTCGGAGATAGCTTTCCAGTTTTTGGCAGCCACCACCTCTTTTGGGAAAAGTTTGGAACCCATGCCCACGCAGAAAACACCAGCTTTGAACCATGCCTTGAGGTTTTCTTCCTCAGGAGCCACGCCACCAGTGACCATGATTTTCGACCATGGCATGGGAGCCTTCAGTCCCTTTACCATGTTCGGTCCAACCACGTCACCAGGGAACACTTTTGTCAGGTCACATCCCAATTCCTGAGCTTTACCTATCTCCGACACTGTCATACATCCCGGACAATAGGGAACGAGTCGTCTGTTGCACACAGGAGCAATATCGGGATTGAAGAGCGGCCCAACGACGAAATTGGCTCCAAGTTGCATATAGAGCGCTGCAGTGGGAGCATCCACCACAGAACCGATGCCAAGAGCCAATTCTGGGCATTCTTTGTCTGCCCACTTCACCAGTTCGCCAAACACCTCTTGAGCGAAATCACCACGGTTAGTAAACTCAAAAGCCCTGACTCCACCCTCGTAGCAAGCTTTTACCACATTTTTGCAAGTTTCCAGGTCCTTGTGATAGAAAACGGGCACCATGCCGGTGTCACCGATTTTCTTCATCACTGCCAGTTTATCAAATTTTGCCATTTATCTATTCTATGATCTATCAATTATGAATAATGAACTCTCTTATCTCTGTACTCGTCCTGAAGCATCTCCACCAGCGAGGTTCTCCACTTCCTCGCGTGACACGAGGTTGAAGTCGCCAGGAATTGTGTGCTTGAGTGCTGATGCAGCAACTGCAAATTCAAGAGCTTTCCCCTGATCATCGGGATAGGTCAACAGTCCATGGATGAGGCCACCTGAGAAGGAGTCACCACCACCCACGCGGTCGATGATGGGCTGGATGTCGTAGCGCTTGCTCTGGTAGAAGTCCTTGCCATTGTAGATGAGGGCTTTCCATCCGTTGTGAGAGGCAGAGAACGACTCACGAAGTGTGCTGACCACATATTTGAACCCGAAAGTCTCCATCATTCCCTTAAAGATGCCATAGTATCCCTCAGCATCCGTCTTTCCGCCTTCCACGTCAGCCTCTGGCTTGAATCCGAGGCAGAGTTGAGCGTCCTCCTCATTACCGATGCAGACATCGACATACTTCATCAATGGCTTCATGATGCTCTGAGCCTTCTCTGTGGTCCACAGTTTCTTGCGGAAATTGAGGTCCACACTCACGGTGACGCCATGTCTTTTGGCAGCCTCGCAAGCCAGGCGTGTCAGTTCTGCAGCCTTGTCGCTGATAGCAGGTGTGATGCCGCTCCAGTGGAACCACTGTGCACCCTCCATGATCTGGTCGAAATCGAAGTCGCTTGGCTCAGCCTCAGCGATGGCGCTCTTGGCGCGGTCGTAAATCACCTTGGAAGGGCGCATCGAAGCCCCAGTCTCCAAGAAATAGATGCCCACGCGGTCGCCGCCGCGTGCTATATAATCGGTTTTTACGCCGTAGCGTCTCAGAGCGTTGACAGCGCATTGTCCGATTTCGTGTTTCGGGAGTTTTGTCACGAAGTAAGCCTCATGTCCGTAGTTGGCGGCGCTTACGGCCACGTTGGCCTCACCACCTCCGTAAACCACGTCGAAATAGTCGCTCTGAATGAATCTCTTCTGTCCCGGTGACGAGAGTCGGAGCATGATCTCGCCCAATGTGATAACTTTTGCCATTCTTAAAAATGATTTTTTGATAGATAAATTTTAGTTGTTTGTCTTTTCACGCACAAAAATACGGCATTTTTGGTGAACGGCGAAATAATTTTCCTTTTTTTTGTCCATCTGTTGCGTAAAGGATTGCGTGAGTCAGCATATCATTTGATTGGTGAATGGATGATCGTCACCCGATTTACATCATGATAGTCGATGGGGTCATGTCCATCGAGGAATTGTATGAGCAGGTCAGAGCAACGCTTGCCGATGCTGTGCCCCTGATCTTTGCGGGGTGCATCGCAGATGGCGGCAACATAACTGTTGCAGACCACTTTATAGATTTTGTTTTTCTTCAGTTTCTTGCCATCCGGTGTATAGATGCGCACGTCCTTGACTTCGCGCTTCAGGGTATCTGCAAGCAATTCGCACCTCACCCCCGAGACCAGTGGTGGGTCATGGCTGTCGTTGGTGAAACATGAGATATACATCTGTTTGAACTCCTCACCAGTGACCTCCATCTCAATGCATTGGTTTCCAAAAGGATCCAGGCGCAGCACATCATTCACGGTGAATGGTCCTGCTTTCTTTTTCGCCATCCTCACACCACCGCCATTCTGCAGAGCGATGTCAGCCCCTGTCATTTCCGTCAGTGCGTCGCACATGAGGCTTCCCAGTTGCTCGACATTGGTGAAGTCGCGTTCCGCCGTAGTGAGCACCCGTTTGAATTCTGGGTTGGAAGCGAAGAATTTCACCATAGCCACGGCCACCTCATTTTTCTTTCCAAAACCTTTTACATCAATGTTTTTAGCTGACTTGCTAACCAGTTTTCCATCCTCCACTTTGAGCGTGATGTAGGTAGCCAGTTTGAGCTTGTTCTCATTCTGTGTGATGAGCACCCCGTTGTGCAGTTCGCCTCCCTTGAGCTGGGTATGTGTATGTCCTCCGATAATGAGGTCGAAATAGGGGAATTTCTCAGCCAGTGCCACGTCATCCTCAAATCCCACATGTGAGAGCAGGATATAGATATCCACCTCTTTTCTGAGCCACTCATATTTCGGTATGACCTCCTCGGGTGGTGTGAAGGATAGTCCTTTCAAGTTATCGGGATGTGAATCGGGCAATCCTCTCGCCCCTAACTGCACCACGCCAAGCACACCGATTTTGATGCCGTCGACCATGAAGATCTGATAAGGCACCGTCTGGATATTCCATTCCGGGTTTGCCTCCATGTTGGCACAGAGATAGGGGAAGCTGGAGGTGGTGATGACCTTTGACAGGCCCTTCTGGCCGCTATCGAACTCATGGTTGCCGAGCGCTGTAGCATTGAATCCGATGAGGTTCATCAATGCCGTCATGGGGTATGTCGGTATAGGATAAAGATCATTGACCGGATCGCCAGTGCGGTTGTCGCCCGCCGAAAAGATGAGTGTCTGTTTGTCGATTTCACGCAGGCTGTCCGCTATGGCCGCCAACATGGGCATGTTGTCGAGGGTGGCATGCATATCGTTGACCGAGAGGATATGCAGTTCACGGGTCTGTGCCGTAGCAGAAGTCAGTGCTATGAGCACCAAAAGACAGGAGAGAAGGAGTTTGCGCATTTCTTTAGGAGTTTAGAAGTTTAGGAGTTTAGGAGTTTAGAAGTTTAGGAGTTTAGAAGTTTAGGAGTTTGGGAGTTTAGACATATGATATAGGAAGAATGGCGGACGCGAT
>CAMZHP010000162.1 GCA_947306845.1 uncultured Prevotellaceae bacterium | reverse complement strand
TCAACGGTGTGGCATGGGGCATCCTCGATCCTCGCGACACCTATCAGAACCGCAATGAGTGGGAAGAGAAGGCCAAGGATCTGGCTGGTCGCTTCATCAAGAACTTCAAGAAGTATGAGGGCAATGAGGCTGGCAAGGCACTCGTCGCCGCTGGTCCAAAACTGTAATTGAGGTGATAGGTTGAGAGTTATCCACCTAAAAAACCATGACAGATATCAGAGGGGGCTCGCGTAGAGTAAGCCCCCTCTGTTTTCACTTTAGAATACAATTTTTTGGAAAGAATATGAAGAAATACCAATTGTTGCTTTTGCTCGTGTTCCCTCTGTTTCTGGCTTCTTGCTTCAAGGATGAGCTGCCAAACACGGAGTGTGATATTCTTGATGCATGGATAGACGGCGATCAGTACAAGGAGTGTTTTTATCAGCCTGAGACGGATATGCGCTTCAATAAAATCTCATCTACCGAGAACCATATCATCTTCACCGTGCGGTCCATGCTCTCCCTGCCCGAAATACCAATCAGTTTCAACCTGACGCCTGGCGCCACCATCCAACCTGCCAACGGGTCATTGCAGAACTTCAAGGAGCATCCTGTTGTCTATACTGTCACCTCAGAAGATGGGGCGTGGCACAGAGAGTATATCGTGGAGTTCCGCGAACCCGACCTGCCAAAGCTCCACTATGATTTCGAGGACGTCGAACTTAAGAAGGAGAAGGTTTCTTTCTTGCTCTTCGATGTGGATGTCAGCTATTACTCCTGGTTTGAGATGGATGACAACGGTGGACGTCAGGATATTTGGTCAACAGGCAACCCGGGCTTCGGAATGGGCAACTCAAACGCCAATGAAAAGGATTATCCTACTATTCCCGAAGAAAAAGGATATGAGGGAAAATGCGTGAAACTGGTGACCAGAGATGCCGGCCCGTTCGGAAAACCCATGAACAAACCCATCGCTGCGGGCAATCTGTTTTTGGGAAAATTCGATGTGGACAAGGTGATGACCAATGCTCTGGCAACAACCAAAATGGGTATCAGGGCACCTTTCACCGAGGAGCCTATCAAGGTGACAGGTTTCTACAAATACCAACCTGGTGCTGAATACATCAACGAGAAGTCGGAAGTTGTTCCAGGCAAAGTCGATGAAGGTCATATCTACTCGGTGGTTTACCGTAACAAGGATGAGAACGGCGACCCTGTGATGCTTGATGGCTCAGATGTCCTTTCCAGCAAGTATGTGGTGAAGAAGGCAGAGATGTCAAAGTTGCCTCCCACTGATGAGTGGACTCCTTTTGAGATGTTTTTTGAAGGAGACGAGCTGGATGAGCAATTGCTGGACAGCCGAGGATATAATTTCGCTCTTGTTTTCTCATCGAGCAAGGATGGCGCGAAATTCCTTGGAGCCATCGGCAGCACATTATATATAGATAAGGTAACGGTTGTTATGGAGAAAGACGAATAAAAATGAAGAGAATGAAAAAGACAGCAAGTGTACTTGCACTCATGATCGTTATGCTGCTTCCTGGTCATGCATTGGCAGGCGATTTTTTGAACAGCCTCAATTTGAAGGCACGTGCTGGATACAGCATCGGTGGAACAGCACCGCTCGGAATACCTGCCACCATCAGAAGCTTGGATGCCTTTAGGCTGACACCCTCATTCATGGTGGGAATGGATGCCATGTTGCCGTTAGGCGGCAATTGGGGCATGGCGGTTGGGCTTCGCTTCGAAAACAAGGCCATGGACTGCGAAATCACCACCAAGAACTATTACATGGAGGTGGTGAAAGGCGAAAGCCACCTGGCCGGAATGTATACCGGAGGTGTCAGGCAGAAGGTGACGGAATGGATGTTCACACTCCCTGTGATGGCTACTTTTCAGGTAGGCAGGAAAGTGCAGCTCAAAGCGGGTCCGTATGTGTCGTTGTTGCTCAGCAAGGATTTTTCCGGATATGTGTTCGACGGATATCTGAGGCAGAACAATCCCACAGGAGCCAAAATCGTGATGGGCCATGAGGAGAACGAGCGTGCCACATACGACTTCTCTGATAACATGCGCAATTTCCAGGCTGGTGTGGCAGTAGGAGCCGACTGGTTGGTTGGCAAGCGTGTAGGTGTCTCTGCCGACCTCAGCTGGGGACTCACCGGTGTCCACAAAAGCGATTTCAAGACGATTGAGCAGACACTCTATCCTATCTACGGCACCATCGGTGTTTTTTACAAAATCAACTGAATGATTTGATTGAGTCCACTTGAAATAGTATATTTGGTGGAATAATCGAGCAAAAGCAGCTCCCTTCTCCGCATGGGGAAGGGAGCTGCAATCTATTTGTGGTTTTTTAAAGTGAACTCAATCCTCAATTTTCAATTTTCAATCTTCAATTTTCAATTTTCAATTTACATATATCCCAGCCAGCGGAGGATATCGTTGAGGTTGGCCACGACCATCAGCAGGATGAGGATGCCGAAGCCGATGTATTCGGAGATGACCAGGAAACGCTCACTGGGTTTGCGACCGGTTACCATCTCATAAAGCAGGAAGAGCACATGCCCGCCGTCAAGGGCAGGGATGGGCAGGATGTTCATGAAGGCGAGAATGATGCTCAGGAATGCCGTCATGCGCCAGAACATCATCCAGTCCCACATGGGTGGGAAGAGGCTGCCGATAGCACCGAATCCGCCCAGCGATTTCGCTCCGTCGGCGGAGAACACATATTTCAGGTCATCGACATAACCACGGAGCACATCTATACCATATCTGATACCTGCAGGAAAACTCTCAAAGAATCCATATTTGATTTCAGTAGGCTTATAGAAACTCCAGATGCTTTTCTGCACGACACCCAGTTTCATATCGGTGTCGAGCATGGTCTTGGCACTCACGGTGTCGGTGGCGCCAGCGGCCTGATGAGTGAAGGCAATACTAATTGTGCGCCCTTTGATGCTGTCTGCCTTGGTGCCCTTGGCGGTCACGATGTCGTTGAGCTTGCTCACCTCCAGCGTGAACTCATTCCAGGAATCCACAGCCTTGCCGTTGAGGGAAATGATCTTGTCGCCGGCCACCATGCCTATTTTCTCTGCTACGCTGCCTGGCAATATGCTGTCGATTTCCGTAGGTACAAGAGGGGTCACAAAGGGCGGTTGACTCTTGATCATATCGAGCAGGTTGAGGTCGCCGGGTAATGTCAGCGACATGGCTTTACCGCCACGGATGATGTCCACACGCTGGGCACCAGAGATATCGCGGTACAGGTCTGTGTTGAATGTGGTGAAGGCACCCTTGTCGGTTCCCACCAGCACATCGCCGTCCTGGAATCCCAGTTTCTTGGCTTCGGTGTTGAACTTCATGCCCATCGTCATGTCCTTGGTCTGTATGTAGGACTCTCCCCAATGATAGAGCACCATCGAGTAGATGAAGAGGGCGAGGAGGAAGTTGACCAGCACACCGCCGACCATGATGAGCAGGCGCTGCCAGGCGGGTTTTGTGCGGAACTCATAAGGCTGGGGCTCGCTGCTGAGCTGCTGATTGGTCTCGTCAATCATACCCGAAATGGCACAATAGCCGCCCAAAGGGAGCCATCCGATGCCATATTCTGTACCCACATACTCCTTCTCCTTGTGCTCATTGCCGTTTTCATCTTTCACTACTTTTTCAGGCACCACCACGGGGTTTTTCTTGAACAGGCGGCGAAACCATGTGTCGTAGGTGCTGAAGAGATGGAACTTCGGGTTGAAGAATACGTAGAAACGGGTCACCCTGACCTTGAAGAGTTTGGCGAAAAAGAAATGCCCTCCTTCATGCAGTAGCACGAGGAGTGATATGGAAAGGATGAATTGTGCGAGTCTGATTAAAAATACACTGTCCATTTTTTAATATATCACAAAAATTTAATTATCAAATCTCAAACTTCAAATCTTATTGCTTAATATTTCCCCTGCGACACGGCGTGCTTCGGCATCGGTCTCGACATAGGTGTCGTAGGAGGGGCTGGCATTAAAAGCGACGCGTTGCATGGTCTGCTCGATGACCTGTCCCATCTGCAGGAATCCGCAGCGGTCTTCCAGGAAAGCGCGGTTGACCACCTCGTTGGCAGCATTGACGATGCAGGGCATGTTGCCACCCTTTCGGATGGCTTCAAAGGCGAGAGCAAGGCAATGAAACTTCTCAAGGTCGGGTTCGAAAAACTCCAATGGATGGGTAAACAGATTGAGACGCTCGCCACTCAGCGGCAGACGCTGGGGGAAGGAGAAGGCATACTGGATGGGCAGGCGCATGTCGGGCACGCCCAACTGAGCCTTCACCGAACCGTCGCGGAATTGCACAGCACTGTGCACGACCGACTGCGGGTGGACAAGCACCTGGATATGCTCCGCGGGAACACCGAAGAGCCATTTGGCCTCAATCACCTCAAAGCCTTTGTTCATCATCGTGGCACTGTCGATGGTGATCTTCGCGCCCATGTCCCATGTGGGGTGGCGCAGCGCATCGGCCTTGGTCACTGTGGCAAGGCGGTCGAGTGACATCGTGCGGAAAGGCCCTCCGCTGGCGGTGAGCAGGATTTTCTCTATCTCGTTGTCTCCCTCTCCCACGATGCTTTGGAAGATGGCGCTGTGCTCACTGTCGACAGGAATGATGGGGGCATGGTATTCCCCGGCCAATTGGCAAATGAGTTCGCCTGCCACCACAAGTGTCTCCTTGTTGGCCAGGCAGATTTTCTTGTGTGCCTTGATGGCATGGATGGTGGGTGAGAGACCTGCGAAGCCCACCATGGCGGTGAGCACCATGTCGATGGGTTCGGCCTCCACAATCTCATCGATGGCACGGGCACCGGCATAGACTTTGATGTCGGGCTCGTCGGCGAGCAGTTGGGTCAGCTCGTCATAATGTGCCTCATTGGCAATCACCACCGCTGCGGGATGAAACTTGCGTGCCTGTGCGGCCAGTTCTGCCACACGGTTGTTGGCAGTGAGGCAGTAGACTTCATAGAGGTCGCTATGCTCCTCTATGACCTCAAGGGCTTGGGTACCTATGGATCCGGTTGAGCCCAGAATGCATATCTGTTGTCTTTTCTTCATTATTTATATCTCCATTAGTCCTTCAGGGATGCGCATGATAATGCGGCGCTCTTGTCGGTCAATCTCATCAATGAGGTCATCATTGGCGGGAATGAGAAGCGACTGCCCTTCAGGTGTACGCACTTCAAAAAGTGTGTTGATGGTACTCAGATCCACAGCCGTAATCTCGCCTATGGTCTGTTTGGTATTGCTGTCGGCGATGGCGTATCCCACAATTTCCGTCCAGGTGAGTTCTCCGTCACCCGTATCGGCAAGCTCACGTGGAAAATAAACATCACACCCTGTGAGTTGGGCTGCCCGCGTGGCATCATCGATACCATCAAACTTCACCAAGGCAGTCTCTTCGCTGCGGAAGCGATATTCCTCAAAAAAGAAAGGCACTTGCAGACCTTCTGTCTCGATGAAGACGTAGTCGGCATCGACCCGGTCGAAAACATCATCAGTGAAATGGAAGGAAATTTCTCCTTTCACTCCGTGTGTCTTGCCGAGACGTCCTATCTTGTATGTATCTGGCATGGGCTATTCCTCTTTTCTCTCGATATGGGCACCGAGATCGCGCAGACGTTGCTCAATTCTTTCATATCCGCGGTCAATCTGCTCAATATTAGCTATCTGACTGACACCATCGGCACTGAGTGCGGCGATGAGCAATGCGATACCTGCGCGGATGTCTGGACTGGACATGCGTCCGGCACGCAGCCTGAAACTGTGGTCATGACCTACGACGACGGCGCGATGGGGGTCGCATAGGATAATCTGAGCACCCATGTCTATGAGCTTGTCAACAAAGAAAAGGCGGCTCTCAAACATCTTCTGATGGATGAGCACACTGCCTTTTGCCTGTGTGGCGACAACGATGAACACAGAGATGAGGTCGGGGGTGAGGCCAGGCCAAGGCGCGTCGGCAATGGTCATGATGGTGCCGTCGATAAAAGAGGACACTTCATAACGGTCATGGCGTGGAATAAAGATGCCTTCTTCCACTTCCTGCACATGGATGCCCAACCGCTCATAGATGTCGGGAATGATGCCGAGACTATCGAAGCGCACGTCCCTGATGGTGATACCGTCGCCCACCATGGCAGCCATGCCGATGAATGACCCCACTTCAATCATGTCGGGCAGCACACGGTGGGTGGCGCCATGCAGTTTTTCCACACCGACAATGGTGATGAGGTTGGAGGCGATGCCGCTGATGTTGGCACCCATGTTGTTGAGCAGGTGGCACAGTTGTTGGATATAGGGCTCGCAAGCTGCATTGTATATCGTCGTTGTTCCCTCGGCAAGTACGGCCGCCATGATGATGTTGGCGGTGCCGGTCACGGAGGCCTCATCCAGCAGCATATAAGTGCCTTTCAGCACGTCGGCTTTCAGCTCATAGACATCACGCCCCTTGATGGCATCATAACGCGCACCCAGTTTGCTGAAGCCCAGGAAGTGGGTGTCAAGACGGCGCCGACCGATCTTGTCGCCACCGGGGCGTGCCACCACAGCGCGATGGAAACGAGCCAGCAGGGGACCGATGGTGAGGACACTGCCGCGGAGAGAGGAGCATTTCCTGACAAACTCATCACTCTCCAGATATCCGAGGTCTAGCGACGTGGCCTGAAAGGTATAGTCACCGGGAGCGTTGCAGGTGACACCCACCCCCATATCCTGCAACAGGCTGATAAGGTTCTGCACGTCGAGGATTTCGGGGATATTGTGGATGCGCACCTCATCTTCGGTGAGCAGACAGGCACTGATCACCTGGAGAGCTTCGTTCTTGGCTCCCTGGGGGATGATGGTGCCCTTGAGCGGATGGCCGCCCTCAATGACAAATGAACTACTCATTGCGTGATGGGTTATTTTTTCTTCTTCCGTTGCTTCTCGGTGAACTCCCGCTCGTTGATTTTCTCAAAGACAAAATTCTTTGGAGAGAGCTGGATGACACCATCGGTGAAACGTGCCAAGTCGGCAATGACTTTCTCGTCATCGGCAGAACCATGGCTCCATTGGAAGAGGTCGCGCTTCATGTGGTTGGCTGTCAGGCGGGCGAGCTCGTCGCGCTCAGGTCCCTCTGGCATGGACTTGAGCTGTTCGAACAGCTCAAACACCATGTTGCCGTAGTGTCTGACGGGGATGTCTTTCATCGGATATCCCAAAGGCTCGGGGCGCGAGGCAATCTTGGCTGCCTGACTGACGTCGCAGGGCCAGTCGATGTCGAGTTGGAAATTGCTCATCAGGGCAAGGTGGTCCCAGAGCTTGTGACGGTGGTCGACGCTGCCGCCATTGCCTGGGAACATGCGCTCCATGATGGAGACGATGGTCTCGGCGCAGCGCTGGCGCTCCTCGCGTGACTCTAGAGTAACCGCATGATCGACCATCTTCTGGATTTCCCGGCCATATTCTGGCATCAGAAGACGCTCTCTTTGTGTGTTGTAGTCTAATCCTTCTATGTTCATTGCTTAAAAACTGTTCTGTCTCGTTACTTTTA
>CAMZHP010000161.1 GCA_947306845.1 uncultured Prevotellaceae bacterium | reverse complement strand
CAAGTATTATTGAATTGGGTGGTGGATTTTCCTTCATACGTCTTGGCCATATTATTCCAATTCAGTGCTGTACCACTGGCAATAGTAGGAGCAGTGACTCCCCCCGATGTATATCCAGGAATAGCCATGGGCAATTTTGACTCCATTCTATTTCGGTAATAATAAATCAGCTGTGCCAAGCACGCAGCGTTGCATCCCAGATAGCATGACACGCCGTTCTTCTTGGGAGCATAAATATTGTATGGTTCTCCCTGCCCCCACTCTGTTTCCAGCAAAGGCCTGACTGGATATGTGGTTGGAGTCTGGCTTGTGTTGGAAGAATTAGCGTACATTGGTTCGGAACCCATTTTGTCGAGCAGGTCTATTTCCTCTTTGTAAGAGTCGAACAGCGTACCCTCGCTCTGACTCATTAAGTCCAAATCGAAATGTCCTTTGTCCGAATAACCTATGATAGGGTTGGTTCTATCATCACCCGACACAATGACAAACCCTTCATCATTGTCATTGTTGAAGACATAGAAATACGGTTTTTCCACTTGGTTGGCAGAGACTTTCCTTGGGCCATCGGTCACTCTTGCATTGGCATCAAACGCAATACCCTTTTTAAGCATGAACGACTTGGCGCGCGATAAAGCATCTGCCTTGCTCACAGGTGCGGCATTGACTTGTACGACACAGGTAAATACAAGCATCCATGCCATCAATGATTTCATTTTTTTCATGATTTGTTTATTTGTTTGTTGCATAATTA
This sequence comes from uncultured Prevotellaceae bacterium, assembly GCA_947306845.1. The sequence continues at coordinate 6,844 of CAMZHP010000161.1, read as the reverse complement.
ATTTCAGGTTTCTATATTGTTTTGAATGAAATTTCTGCAGTCCTCCATCAGCCACTTGGGTGTGCTGGTAGCCCCACAAATGCCCACAGACTCTATGTTGCGGAGCCATTCAAGGTCTATTTCCACAGCCTTCTCTATTTGATGGCTGTTGGTGTTGACCCTTTTGCATTCACTGAACAGCACTTTGCCATTGCTGCTCTTCCCTCCCGAGACAAAGAGGATGAGGTCATGTCTCTGTGCAAATGCAGCGATGCGCGAGATTCTGTTTGCCACCTGCCGGCAAATGGTATCAAAGCTTTTGAAAGTTGCTTCGGATGATATATGGTTTTGAATATAATCGATGATATGATGAAACTCATCAAGCGACTTGGTGGTCTGTGAATAGAGATAGATATCATGGTTGAAATCCAATTTCTGCACATCATTGATATTCTCCACCACTATAGCCTTGTTGTTGGTCTGCCCGACAAGCCCCAGAACCTCTGCATGCCCGTTTTTCCCAAATATGACGATTTGTGCATTGGGATTGTTGTCAAACTGCTTTTTTATTCTTCTTTGCAGCTGGAGTACCACTGGGCATGTAGTGTCCACGATTTCGATATTGTGGTTCTTAGCCACCTCATAGGTTCTTGGCGGTTCGCCGTGAGCCCTTAGCATCACCTTGACATCATGCAGTTCAGACAAGTCATCATGGTTGATCGTGACCAGACCCATCTCTCTAAGCCGCTCACATTCCATCCCGTTGTGAACGATATCTCCCAGACAATAGAGAGTTTTCTCCTCACGGAGTTTTTCCTCGGCCTTGTTGATGGCCGTGGTTACTCCGAAGCAGAATCCGCTGTCGCTGTCTATTTCTATTCTTATCATGACTGTTGTCTGAGGTTGTTATAATACAAATCGAGCAATTGTCCTGCTGCTGCGAAAGAGGTTTGCTCTCCAGCCAGGACGCTCTTTTCTGCGAGGACGAGTTTTTCAGCGATGAGCTTGCTGTTGTAGAAACTATTGCGGAGATGCTCATTGATGGTCTCATACATCCAGTATTTGCTCTGTTCGTTGCGTCTGTAGTCGAAATATCCGTTTTCCTTTACGAAGCTGACATATTCATATACCATGTCCCACACCTCCTTGATACCCAGTGCATAGAATCCACTGTAGCACATCACTTTCGGCATCCATCCACTGTCGGACTTTGGAAAGAAATGGAGGGCATTTCTGAAATGGGTAGCAGCCATGTGGCATTTGTCCACATTGCTTCCATCACATTTATTGATAACGATTCCATCCGCGATTTCCATGATTCCTCGCTTGATGCCCTGCAATTCATCACCTGTTCCCGCGAGTTGTATCAACAGAAAGAAATCCACCATGGAATGGCATGCCGTCTCACTCTGTCCCACACCACCTGTCTCAACGAAAATCTTGTCATATCCGGCAGCCTCACAGAGGATGATGGTCTCGCGGGTTTTTCTGGCTACTCCTCCGAGAGAGCCAGCGGTCGGGCTGGGGCGTATGAATGCTTCCGGCCTGAGGGCCAATTTTTCCATTCTTGTCTTATCGCCCAGAATGCTTCCTTTCGATCTCTCGCTGCTGGGGTCAATGGCCAGCACGGCCAATTTTCCCCCTCTGGTGTCAAGCACATGACATCCGAACGCATCGATTGACGTGCTTTTTCCTGCTCCTGGCACGCCGCTGATACCCACTCTGACGGAATTGCCACTGTATGGCAAGCATTTCTCTATCACCTCTTGCGCCATGGCCTGATGCTCAGGATTGACACTTTCGACGAGAGTGACAGCCTGACTAAGGATGGTGACATCTCCCTTTCTGATGCCCTCCACCATTTCTGCTGCAGAGTAGGTTTTGCGTTTAAACCTGTTGCGTTTGAGATAGGGATTGATGCTTGACGGCTGCACAATTCCTGCATTGACCGTCAGTCCCTTAAACTCTTCATTATTTTCCGGATGTTCCATATTGGACCGTTTTGTTGTTTTCTTGTTAATAGATATTGACCTCGATGATGGTTTTCGACATTCTTGGGTCATTTGAGATGAGAAGGATTCTTGGCTTTTCCCTCACCGTCCTCATGGTTTTCATATCGGCCGTCACTCTCAGTTTGACAGACTCTCCTGGAGAAATGACGGAATCAGGCAGTTCCAGTGTCAGTCCTTCTGTAAACGACTGATATCTGACAATCTCAAGGTCGGTTCTTCCAAGATTCTCTATCGTTACAGTTGCTTTCTTCCGTTTCTTCCCTTCCATCGAGCCCATGTCGATGACTGTATCAGAAACCTTCATTTTCGGCATGTAAAGCAACTGCTGCTCTGTAACCACGCCAAACGAAGGAAGCATGACGGCATCTACTGTGATCAGTTTATCCTCTGTCAACTTGTCGTTATTTCTCTGTACGAGATAGACATTGGCCTTGGAGAGACCCGGCTGTTGCAATTTATCCGTAAGGAGGGTGATATAGAGAACACCTGCTTTGCCTGGTGGTATGGAGGAAGGCGAGATATCAGCCCTCAGATATTCGGGCAATCTGAGCACGGCAGGGGTTATCATCTCGCTGGAGGGGTTCAGCACATGTATTTCTTGTGTAGGATTCTCCCCTTTAGTCACATCATCAAACACGACACTTGTCGCATCAGCCTTGATACGCCCGAGCATATATGGGTAGTTTCCCTCAAAATCTTTTATTTCCTCCACAACCACTCCTTTCATAGTCAGGGTATAAGGAAGCGAGGCCCCACTTGTATAGACATCGATGTATTTCTCAAAATGCCCCATTTGCTTGGCATCATAAGTGGCCGAGATGACAAAGGGTTTGTTCTCAGAGATAATGCCTTTGGGATACTCCACCTCAGTGCATCCGCAGCTGGTGTCCACATCTTTGATTGTAAATGTCCCCTCCCCCTCATTGGTCAATTCGAAATGGACAGTGACAGGATTCCTAAACACCACCTGTCCGCAGTCTATCACCTGTGATGCCGTGGTGATACGCTGCGCCTCAGCCCTGCCGCCCATCATAGTGATGGCTGCAACACAAAGGATGATATGTAGGAACATTCTCTGCATGTCTCTTATTCGTTCACGATTAGTCTGAGGGCTTTTCCTGTTGCTGAGAATTCAGGAGCATAGGCACACTGTGCCTTGCAAGTTCCAGTCTCATAAGTGCCCATTCTATCAACGAAGTACTCGGTTTCTATAATGTGTGTGCCTTTAGGCAATTTGTTGAAGTAATATGCTGTGGTATAATCCTTGGGGGCGATATAGTAGCCATAGTGGTATCCTGACAACTGACTGACCGGTTCGAGACAGGCAGCCCTTCTGTCGATGACCTCAACAAAGTCCAAGTCACGCTCAGCCTTGATGGTGATGCGCATGGTCACCTTGTCCCCCACTTTGAGTTGTGGATTCTGCGACCTGATTTCCCGTTGCACAGACAGTCCTGCTGCGGCATTCTCCACCTCACTTGATTTTTGCATGAATTGTGCATACAGTGCGCCCCAAGAGGTGCCCTGTGAAGCTTTCTCCACTTGCACCTTTTGTTTTCCGTCAGCCTTCAAGGCTGTTTTCACATAGCCCAATCCTGCGGTTTCCTCCGAAGTCTCCACCTTTTGCCCGTCGACGGTGATGACCGATGCCACCCCATTGTCAAGAGCCTTGGTGTTGCCCTCCAGGAAAGCATATACGGCATCAACGCTATTGATGGGAGTATCCCACATCTGTGCTCGTTTTTGCTGCAAGAGCCAGAGTCTCATTTCATTGACAAAATCAGCGCGTTCTGGCTTAAGCATTTTGTATGCTTCCATGGCCGCCACTTCTGTCGGTATATTGTAACTGCACCAAGAGTAATATGCCTTTCTGGTGTCGAAATAACGTCCCATTTCCGGCGTTGCTACCGAATACTGTTCGATGCTGTTGAGATATTGCTCAGCCTTCTCATTTTTGTTGAAATGTGAGAGAATGACCGCGCCCCTTGCCTTTCCGAAAATGGTGAACTCCTTGGGCTTGTTGTTGAAGAGCCCGACGAGGAATTCAGCGGCTTTCTGTACATCATTCTCTAATTCTCTTCCGTCAAGTGCCATGTTGTAGAGTATGCACATGGCCATCTCACTGGGCATCAAATCCTTGTATCCCTTTTTCTGCGCCTTTTGTATTTCCTTCATTTCCTCTATGAGGAATTCGCCCATGAAATCATATGCCCGGTTAAGCATTCGCTTGGTCTCATTCTGGGTCCCGATCATCTTGTTGAGTCTGATGAACATCTCACTTACAGCGGTGGTCATATAAATGCTTCCTGGCATTCCTTCCCACCACGACCATGATCCGTCGCTGTTTTGCAGCTCGTTGAGTTTGTCGAGCGCCATTGAAAGTCGATAGCTGATGGTTTGCTCATCAAAATATTTTACAAGGCTTTTCTTCTGGCTGGCTTCATTGTCAGCATTGGGCACCCATGGTGTCTCATTGAGAAGCAAATCCTTGAGTTCCTCATTCTTCTCCAAGTTGCTGGCCATGCTTCCCTTCGGGTCAGTTTCCTCCCTCCATTTCATGACTGTCTGCTTGATAGAGGGGGTGATGTTCATCAGATGCTGCCCCAAGGCGTTGGCATAATATGACGTGGCCTGAGTGATGGCATTCTTGTCACTTCCTGCTGCCATGGTCGGCAATGCCTGAATCATGAGCCAAGCCGGATTGTTGGTATATTCAATTGTGAGTTTCGAATCAGTTATTCCGTCGGGGAACAGTTTATCCAAATCGAAGACCGACACCTGCGATCCCACCTGCGTGAAGGGTTGTGTGCGTGTAATCAGTTCCATGTTGGACAGCACAGGCAGGAAATGCTGCTCACCGTCGGAGAAGTTTTCTCCCACTGCCTTGATCCTGCAAATGAGGAGTCCCGGCAGACCTTCCGGCTGATAGTCGAAAGTAACGGCTGCCGTTTTGTTGGCCTCTGTCTGGAAGTCTGTCGTCTTGGAGGACACCACTTCTTCCGTCTCTGGGTCGAGGAGTTCCAGAGTAGCCTTTCCTGAGACGGGATGGTCTGTAGTATTGAAGATACGAGCCGTTATCTGAGAATTGTCACCCAACCTCACAAACCTGGGCATGTTGGGCACCACCATGATGTCTTTTTTGGCAATGGCCTCGCCGCTGATACGGCCGCTGTTGATCTGCCGGTCGGTAGCGATACCCATCATTTTCCATGTGGTCACCGACTCCGGCAAGGTAAACTTCAGGGCAATTCTCCCATCCTTGTCAGCGATCGCCTGCGGAATGAATGCCGCCGTCTCATCGAGGTTCTCTCTCAGTTGCGGTTCGGCTTTATTATCATCTCCACCGACACCTTTCGCTTCTTGCGAGTCCTTTGTCATTTCATCTTTCTTGATGACAGGTGCAGTGAATTTCTCATCATCTACATCCGCCGCACTGTCCATCACCATTGCAGATTCCTCCAACGCCATGGGCATAGCTCCACCTAAAGCATCCAAAGAATTGGCCTTCATCAATCTTCTTGAACCATACCGGAACATCCTGCCCGACCAGAACTGGAAGAGGCCTTCGTCATATTCTGTGAACGAGAGATTGGGTACTTTGAGCGAGACAAAAGGCTTTCTTCCCCCAAGGTCAGCAGAACCAAAATACAGATGGTTCCATGATGTGCTTGGCAAATACACGTTGATGTAATTGTTGAACCACCAGAAGTGAGATTCGATTTGGTCCAACGATTTGTCATAAATGGTAGCCAGCAACTGAGCGTCTGCCGGAGTTCCGTCAGGATAGTTCGCTCTCAGAATCCACTCCTCCTCTTGCCCCGGTTTGAGTTTGTCGCGGAAAGTCTCCCATTTGAGGATGATGCGCTTGTCGGGCATGGGGCGCTGAATCCGATGTGTGTGCGTGTATGCTTCCCCATTCCTCACCCATGCGAAAGTAAGCAACAGGCCAGAACCATACTCCTTGCTGTATTTCCATATTCTCGTCTGGTTGGAGTTATTTAATGTAAAAGAGCCTTGCTCAAGGACCTTGTCATCAGCAAAAACATTGTAGAAAACCAATTGGTTGGGATCTGACGAGCCCACCTGCACCTTGACGGTTGATGCCTCATCAGCAAACTGTGAAGCAGAATATTGGAACCAGTCGTGAGTCTCCACACAAGGCTTTTTATCGTCATAAGAGAACAAGACGAACTCGTGCTTGACAGTGTCACCCTGACAAATCGCCTTGATGATATGCTTACCCGATTTTGCCAAGGGGCCTTCCTTCGGCAGGATGGTCTTCTCATTGGTCTTGGCAGAATAACCATTGGGCTCATCATCAATGAAATAAGTCACTTCACCCGCTACTTCATCTCCTGCATTATTAAGCAATGAGAATCTGATGTCACTCATCTTTTCACGCTCCATAACAGCCGGGATGCTGAAATCGAAAGCCGTCAGTTTTCTGCTGATAGGCAGTGACAAACTCCCCTCATGCGTTTCTCCTCCCAAGTCAGTGACCGAAGCATTGACGACAATTTCATAGAAACGGTTTCTCCAGTCATCCTCGTCATCACCGTCCACATTGGCAGGCAAGGAGATGGGCACCCTCATGACAAAAGCGCCCTCATCATCCGTGACGACACTGTCCTTGAGCAAAGACTCCTCATCACTGGATCCGTTTCTCCACCACCAAGAGGCAAATCTGCGCTCCACTTCATAATCCACCTTGGCCCCCTGGACGGGAACTCCGGAATAAGTGCGGGCATATCCCTTGATGGTAAGCGTATCGCCATCTTTGTAAGCCTCCTTGACCACGGGCATCTCTACCTCGAACGTAGGACGCTTGTATTCCTCCACTCTGAAACTCTCAC
>CAMZHP010000160.1 GCA_947306845.1 uncultured Prevotellaceae bacterium | reverse complement strand
ACAGGCATACCATCCATAGAGTTCATTGTGGTTGATGAGTTTGATCTGCGGGATGAAGGTCTTGGAGAACTGCATACATCCCTCATCACACTTGAACGTCACGTTGACAGAGACCACGAAATCGGGGACCTGGGGGTCGCTGATAACTCCGCCCTTGACGAATGGCACGAAAACCTGTGGCATCATGACCATCTTCTTGCCCAAAATGTTGAGCTGACGTCCATAGACATTGATGTCGCTTTCGGGAAGTTTGACATAGTTGCACACATCTGTCTCTGAGGGTTCGGCATCTGCACGGGGTGCGGCGGTCTTGTTGCCAGCCAACTCATAATTGCTGACGAGGATGTCGTTGATGCCCACTTGATGTATATGCGGTGTAGTGTTCCTGTTAAGGCGTATGATGCCTGATGTCTTTCCTCCGCTGATACTGAACGAGGGGCGCTCGTCGAGTTGCATGAAACGGCGATACTGGTCGGTGTTTCCTACCTTGCGGTCAGTATATATGCCGTAGTTGGTTGAGATGACCACATCCTTGATGTTGTGGTAAAGGTCGGTATTGATATTCAACTTCACACTTGCAGGATCGAAGAAACTGACCAGTCGAACATCGTAGTCGTCGAACTCGTTGTTGTTGTAGGTCGTTCCGTTGGTACCCAAATTGATGTGGTCGGTGCTGCACATGAGGTCTTCTTTTGAGATGTATACGATGGGATCATCGGCGAGGCTCCAGCATCCTTGGCTCAAGTTGCCCTCCGTGTTGCCTTTGCTGATGAGTTCTGGAGTCATCGCAATACCGCCCTCTCCGTTGGAGGTGTAGCCGGAGATGACACCAGAGAGATTGATAGTGGCATCAAGACCAAGGTCGATCTTTCCAGGAATTGTTTCTTTAATCGTGGGCTCGCCGTCACCGCACCATTTGAGGATGGCAGAGGTGATGTTGAGCGCCAAACTGCCGCCAGAGAGAAAAGGTACAGTCCCCTTGAGAAATCCCGGGGCAGTTTTGTTGTTCAAGAGGCTGAAAATGCCGGTAGCATTCGAGGCAGTGCCGCTGAGTAGGCCGCTGATGGTGCTCAGTGTACTGCAAATGCCACTCATGGAGTTTCCGCCTCCTGTCTCTTTGATCTCTGGATCTGTAAAGGATCCTTTCATGGAACCGATCAGTGAACCCGTCAGTGTGACATTGGAACTGCTGCTTGTGACAGGGAATATGGTGATGTGCCCCTGCTGTGCCATACCTGTGCGCCAATCTGTCCCCGCTGGTGTATAACATGACAGGTCGATATCAAAGCAATGCCAGTTGACGGTGACGCCACGGGTGTCTTTCTTTGCGTATGGGGCGACATAACTGGTAAATACTTCCTGCTGTGAATTTCCCACATTCAACTTTGTCTTGGGCACGAGAGTCTTGCCATATTGGTGGTTGGCAGGCACACCATACTCCAAGGAGTGATAGAGGGGGTACTTGTCGTCCGCGACCGACTCGCTTGCTGACACCAGATAAACAAGTTCGCTTCCGTAGCCCGTGGGGTTGTCGATATAATGGAATATGCGCAGCATGCCGGTAAATCTGTTGTAGAGGCCGAACATGCGGGAGCGCATGGCGTTGGGATCGTTGAGCTCACAGAAAGCCATCTCCCATCCATCTTCTTTCTTGATGTCGAAGCGAACGTTGTCGGGGATGTTCTGTGCAGAGGCACCATACCAGGGACAGTTGACTTCTTCCTGTATGCCGGCGATTCTCACTGTGGGGCAATTCTCCCAGTTGTACATAAACTCATCCTTTGTCATGTCGTCCCCCAGCATGGGATGGCCAAATGATTCGGGGGCGGCCTCCTCTACGAAGTCATCATCGCTGCTACATGCTGCAAACCCTGCAGACAATAACCCTGCCATAATGAAGGACATAGCAACCTTCATGTTACCTGTATGATAAAATCTTGTTTTCATAATCTCTGTTTTTTACCTTTTTCTCGCTTTTTCCGAAGCGATTCGTGTTAAAATATTATTCGCTGAGTAGTTACCTTACAGACTTGCTCCCTCACGGATCTCACTATCGTCCCTTCCATTAATTTTGTAGAGGAAATGATACTTTCTGCTGCAGTCTTTCTCTCCGTAGGTAAATCCACTGTTATAGCAGATGACACCGTTGTATTGGAAAATAAATGTCCATGATGTTTCGTCATACCAGTAGTTTGCCCCTGGGATAAGCGAACCACAGCCTGCTTCCTGGAATGTCTCGACAAATGAATTCCAGTCGGCATGCAGAATTTTCTGGATGCTATGCGCGGTATCATTACCGGGACAATACTTCGATCTGCACATAATTCCCAGATATTTGTTGGAGAGCGGATTTTTGTACATATTATTAGATATAGCGCAGAATATCGGCTTCACTCCGTTGCTACTTCCCTGTATGCACACAAAATTGAGCGACTTGTCATCGTCATAAAGACAATCCTGTATCTCTGCCATCTTGATGTTCTTCACAATGTCAAACTTGTAGTACTTCTTTCCTGCCTTGAGCAGATTCTTCTTTGGCCATGCGCTGTTTTTCAAAAAAGTGATTTGCCGGAAACCTTTCAATTGGGTATCTGGCGAGGCTGTCACCTCGGCCACATGATTCTCTTCTGTTCCAGGATGGAAGAATATGGTACCCTGTGGGTTACCCTCCCTGTCTGTCAGGCTGACAGACACGCCACCGTTGGGAGAGGATTTGATGACCACGTCATTGGCAAACCAAAGATCAAACATATCCTTTGCCTCCTTGAGGTTTTCCACACCGATGAAGAGATGCTCGGGGGCATCGATTTCGAGAGGCTCACCATAGAGGTGATTGATAATGTTTCCTTGTTCATCGGTCTCCGCAATCGTATTCTGAAACACGGAGAGATCGTCATAGGAAATGATTTCCAAGGGTTGCGACAATTCTTTGTCTAGGACTTCATCGCTGACAAAGTCATTGGCATCACTGCATCCAGTAAAGCCAGCCGTTAATGTGACTGCGAACAGCAATGCTGCTGAAGACTTGCTGATGGTGTGCAGTCCAGCTTTGTTCTTTGTTTGTGATCTTTTTGTTCTCATACTTGTTTTTGCTTTATTTTTTAAATAACCATTTCGAAATATCGACTGCAAAAGTATGATGAACAACATCATCCTCAAATGATTACATTTCTCTTTTTCTTTATTTGTAGCGACAGTGGTGTCTGCATGCGACAAATGAGGAGATAGTGATATGATCTGTCGCATTGATGTTTCATTTTATTGTCATTTTGCTTGTTTTTTATTCTTTTTGAGAAATAATCACAACCTTCATCGATAGCAACAAGTCAGCACGGAAGGGAGTAATAAAGAAAAGCTCGCGGCACCAAACCTTATTGGTTTGGTGCCGCGAACTATTGAAAGGTGTATCTATTCCTACCAATTCTCATAAGGAATGATGTCATCAAGTTTCCCGATGAGGCGACAATGGATGTCTGCCGTGAGATTGTCGTAAGAATCACCCTGTACCTTTGGCAATGCCGCAGCAATGGTTAGTAAAAAGCATGGGACAGTCAAATACTTTTTCATTGTATGCTTTTTTTTGTTTGTCTGCAACAGGCATTGCCATATCGTCTCTGTTAAATGTTTTTGGTAATCTCTCCCAGGTAGAGATCATCCGCCATGTGGAGGATGACATCGTGGAGCTCCAGGTCATCCTTGAAGTATTGCGGGATAGCCTCGTATCCGATGGCTGCTCCGAGGATGTTGCCTGTCACGGCCCCCGTACTGTCGCTGTCGCCCCCGTGGTTGACGGCTGCGATGAGCGCTTCCTCGAAGCTGTCAAAGTGCTTCAGCGCACAATAGAGCGCGATGGCCAAGGTTTCCTCACCAACCCATCCTTCACCCAAGTGTCCGATGTTCTCAAGGTCGGTCTTGTCGTTGTCGAGCAGGGTGATGGCCCTCTCTGCTAGTTCTGTCATGCGTTCCACGTCGTTGTGGTATGTCTCGTATAGTCTGCGGATTACCTCGATGCCCTCCATGATATAACGTTTCATGCTATCCTGGGTGGGTTCGGAGTCACAGGCAAGCCGGTAGATGACATGAGCCATTAGGGCTGCGGAAATGTATCCCAACGGATGTTGGTGTGTGATTTCTGCAGCATCCGCTGCAAGACGGTCTGCGTCCTCGATGCCCATCCTGCCGTTGACAGCGGCATAGAGTGGAATGGGAGCTATGCGCATCACTCCACCGCAACCCTTGCTGTTGTTGACGGGCTCTTGTCCCCTGTAGATGGCATCAAGTGCCGTCATGCAGGTGTTGCCTGGTGCCCGACGTTCATTGAGTTCGGGAATTTCGGCAATCCAGCAGTCTTTATATTTGTCGGATTTCTTGCCGATTTGGGTAAGGTACCACTCGACATATGCCAGGCAGATACCATATTTCATCGCGACTCCCTGCCTTTTGGCATTCAGGATGCCGTTGGCGGTGAAGAGCGTCATCTGCGTGTCATCTGAGATAACGGCTTTTCCGGTCTGCTTGTCATTGGATAGCCAGTGCTGGCAGGTGTCCAAACGGGTGATGCCACGCTCCCCATATTTGCTTTGGATTTTTCCAAAGGAATAAATGAACTCCACAGGATAGCCGAGAGCGTCGCCCGCAGCTCCGCCAATCAACGAACCGCGTATTCTGTCTTGCAATAATGTACCCATGATTTTACTTGTTTAAATAAATATCTGCTCCATATCAATATAGATTGGGCTGAACCCTTTGTTCTATCATCCTAAACCATAAATCTTATCCCAGAGACTGGTTGCATCACCACCGTATTCCCGTGTGAGGAGAGCCAGGAAGTTAAGAGTGTCTTTTCGGTCATCCTTGCTGCCATATTGATCTGGATCACGGTTGACTGTCAGTTCCGTGATTCTGCATGTGGTTCCGTCATCCTCATACTTGGCCTCATAGATGCAGATTCCAGTCCAGCTTCTGAAATAGCGGATGGTGGTCTCGTCACAATACATGAACCAATGGTCTTCCATCGCTTGCGGGATGTGACCATATTTCACAATCCGCATGGCGGCACTTGGTATTGTCGCATCCATGGGGATTACCGTTTTCTTGTCGGGCATTGGCATGTTTTTCCAGGATTTCTTTGTCGCCACCTCGATCTCTTCGGGGATGGAGTTCTCTTCCGCTGTCAGCTGTGGCTGGCTCATTCCAGCGAATTCCTCTTCGAACGGCTTGAAGTTGCCCTCTGGGTTATGGCTCTGATGGGCGTTATGGTCATCAAGGATGGCGAAGACAATCTTCTTGTATCTGTTTTTGAACTCTGGTTCCTCAATCACCTCATGGAACAAGCGTGCCACATGGCGGGGTGGATTGCAGAATGCGCCACATCCCAGGGCTCCCAGCACCAAAGCGTCATGACCATGAGTCAGTCCGATGCGGTAGATGGTCCGAATCTTGTTCTTGATGGGTTCCACATGATGATGGGCAATCATCCCGCTGGGCGTCAGGTCAGGACGGTTCATCCCAGCCACCGTGATGAACGAGAGGGTGACAGGGGCGTCCATCAATGCGTATCCGTTTTGTTCGCTCTCCCTGAAATAGATGGCGTCAGGTGTATAGACACCACCGAAGTTCCTGTCAAGGGGATATTGATGACGGGACGGTTTGATGCCATATTGAGCGGCGTATGGTGCAAACTGATAGAGGGAGCGGAACAGGTTGGTCCTACGGAACAGTGTCTCTTCTTGCGCTCCTGCACCTGTGACCACTCCACCGCCAGGATTGCGTCTGCTGGCCATGTTCAGCACGGCAGGGTTGAATCCACCCTCTTTCAACTCCACTCCGACATGGAGACAGTCGATATTTTGTACTTCAACTATTGTTGGTTCATCGTTTTGTGGGATTCTGGGCAAACAAATCTCTGACTCATAGAATACCGTGTCGCATATCATGGCATCATCGGCAGGAAAGAAAAATTCCTTGCCGTTTTCTGTTGTGTAATGCCCCTTGTTGACAATTTCTACCGTATTGCGGAACTCCTTTACACGCAGTTCCTTCACCTTGTTGTAGGCTGTCCGGTCTCCTTTTCTGACTTTTTCCATCAGAGGATGGTAATTATCCAAAAAATCTTTCTTGGCATCCCAACTTTCTCTGTTGTACATGATTTTTTCTTTTTGATTGTGGTGATTGCTATAAAAACTCAGTGTGGTCTTCGTAAATTGCCACTTTTCTCACTTTTATGATGGGAACATTGACATTGCCTGCCACAACAATGTTCCACTCCTTGGTCTGTGCACGTCTCGAAATTGTAAGTTTTAGATTCTGTTAGCTTAGTGAATTTGTCATCGTAGGAGATGACGTGTGGAAGGCACTACAAAGGTGCTCATTGCTTTGCAAAGATACAAAAAGATTCTATTTCAGAAAAAGAAAAGTCCAAAAAACAAAAGACAGAGGTTTGAATGTCTCGTTCTATTCTCATTGTAATGGTGATGTCACGCTCGCCTGAGATGATGGCGATACCAGTAGATCTTTAATCATCTTAGTAGTTTTCTGCGTTAATCTCGAATATACAGGTACTTGCCATGCTCTGTACTTTCTGCTAAATCACTTTACTCCATGGACCAGCATCTTCAGGGTGTAAACGGATTTTGAGGCGGTGATAAACAGGACATCACGCTCTTTTCCGCCGAAACAGACGTTAGCCGTCCATTCTTCGGGGATGGGGAAATGGGCTATCTTGTGGCCATTCTTGTCGAATACGGTCACGCCGTCACCTGTCAGATAGATGTTTCCCCGTTCGTCAATCGTCATCCCGTCGGAGCCCATGTCGGCAAACACCTGCCGGTTAGAAAGGGTGCCGTCCGTCTGAATGTCGTATCTCAGGATTCTGTTGGCCTTTGCCTCCGCAACATACAGATGTTTCCCGTCGGGCGTTCCCACAAGGCCATTGGGCTGGTTAAGCGTTGAGTCAAGCATGACCAGTTGCTTGCTTCCCGGTGCAAGATAGTACAAACCTTCTACTGGCTGCTGTCGGGCAGGGTCGCGCGTCCAGTAGTCTCTCTTGAAATAAGGGTCGGTCAGATAATAACTGCCATCCTTCGCAATCCAGACATCGTTGGGGCCGTTCAGCAGTTTTTCGCGATAGTCGGTTACCAGTATCTCGGAATGACCTTCCATGTCGAAAGACCAAAGTTGGTTGTCCATGTCCGCACAGGCTATCAGGTTGCCCCGAGCGTCGAAGTACATCCCGTTAGAGCGGCCGCTCTGGTCGGTGAACAGCGTTATCTTTCCGGATTCGCAGTCCCAATGGTAAATCTTGTTGTTGGGCTGGTCTGTAAAGAACACATCACCCTTTGCGTCAGCCGCAGGCCCTTCTGTAAAGCTATACGAACCAGATACCCTTACAGGGGTTTCCCCTTCTGCAACGATATCATCCGACTGAGCCTGGGAACATGCACTCACTCCACAAAGGATAGAACATGCCAAAACTGATAGTGAGATGGAAAACCTTTCTTTCATCCTTATAAATAAGTTACTGTTTCCGAAATCGGCTTACGGCTGTTGTGGTTGGCGAGTGGCCCTGCGCCTTCTGCCGGATAGCCGAGGGCGAGACAGGTCAG
>CAMZHP010000159.1 GCA_947306845.1 uncultured Prevotellaceae bacterium | reverse complement strand
CCTCTCATGATAGAGCCGAGTGCGCGGCTGTCCTTGATACATTCGAGGGGGAATCCGATGGTGAAGCAGCGGTAGTCGCTGCCGCTGTAGGCAACGGCTGCATTGCGGCCGTCGGCATAGCGCATCACACAGTAGGAGGTGGAGAGCGGACTGAGGATGTCGGGGGCGGTGGCGGCATAGTGGGTCTCGTTGAGGGTGCGCCATGTGTCAAAAGCCATGCCTAGTCCCTGCACAACACCGTTGGTGTTGCTGCGGTCGCTGCCGTCATACCGCAGCTTGAGCACGTTGGCCAAGAAGCTCCGCTCCGCATCGCTCCTCATGTCGCTGCCTACATACGAGCCGCTCACCAGCAAACTGCCGTGGTTGCGGGTGAAGGCGGTGAGGCGTTGCTGCATTGCGGGTGAGAAACTCTTGTACATCAGGAGTGAGTGACCGTCGTCTTTTTCCAGACCAAGAAGCAGGTCAATGCAGTCGATGTCGCCGGTTTTCACCTTGCCACTCTCAAGAGCCTCACTGGAGCAGCTGATGATGTTGTATTTCTTGGCACTGTGGATGGCTGCCGCATGCTCACGAACATAGTTGAAATCGTTGCCGGCAATGAACTTGCCCACCAGTTCCTCACCGCAGTAACCGAGGGCTCCCTCACCCTCACGGCCGCGGCGGTTGTTGTCAAAAACGGTCTGGCGGCCACTCCATCCTGCCATGCGTCCGCGGGTCACGCCTGGGTCAAGGTCGATGTCGAAGCCATTGTTGTTGCCCGTGTCGATGACGGCGGGTGATGACAGCCGGTGGAACCCGTTCACCACCAGCACGGTCTTGCGTGCATCGGGTTGGTAGGCGGCAGACAGCACTTCAGTGGGGAAACTCTCACCGCCCTTGTTGGCGGCAGTTACACGGAAGTGATAGAGTTGGCCTGGCTGGATGTTCACCGAACATGAGGTGCCTTTCACTACCACTCCGTTATCAAAGTCCAGGTCGCCGATGGCGGTATAGACGATGTATTCCGTGGGGTTGGCAGTGGATTCCTGCGGGTCTTTCACTGGATTCCAACTGAGTTTCAGCTTGCCGCGTGAGTTCATGTCCATGCGGAAATTGCGGGGAGCCAGGGGTTGCACGACACTCTTGTCTCCGTGCATTTCGTTGACGAAGCGCAGCACCGTCTTGTAGATGGAGCGGGCGAGTGTGAAGCGGAAGTTGGGGTCGAGACCGTAGCGCATGTCGCCGAAATTCTGGTGCGACAGGATTTCCAGTATCGACGAGGGCACGGCGGGCTCGCGGGTCTCGTTGTAGTTGCGGTCGTAAACCACTCGCCGTTTCCACTTACCGTATTTGGCGTTGAGGTCTGCCCAGGCATTGTAGAGCAGTGCGTCAGCAAGGTCGTGTGATGCCATCCTGGAAATGCCGGCATCGAGTTTGCCATTGTAGAAATCGGTGGTGCAGATGCCGAGAGTTCCTACGAAGTCGTTGCCGCCGGTCTTGTCGTAGCCTGCATCGCTATGGACGGACAGCATCAGCTCTATCGGCACACGCTGACCACGCCGGTTGGGTACGAAGACAGAGCCGCCCGATAGCCAGTTGCTAAACAGGGAACGGGCGTTGAGGTCGTCGTTGTAGTCATTGGAGTTGCCGAATTTGTTGTAAACGCTGTCGGGGGCACCTGCCCATTGGGCGAAATAACGAGTGCCTTCCAGACAACGGGGCACGCCGCTCACCTTGCCGCCACGTACGATGTTGCCCATGCCGCCTCCGAAACGTACTGCATCGGCTGTCACCACGCCGCGCTCTTTGCTGTAGTTGTTCACAACCACCATGTTGCGGTTGCTGCTCCCTTTTTCAAACTCAAAGGTGCCGAGGTAAACCCATGTGCTGCCTCCCATGCGTTGGTTGATTTTGAAGTCGGTACGGCGACCCTTGTGCCACACGCTGTAATGTGCGTCGTCCACCGATTGGGGAAGGGTCTGGTAACTCACATAGACAGCATAACGCCCTGCTTCGGGGATGTTGGGCTGATAGATGATTTGGCTGACCTGACGTCCAGAAGTGGTCTGTGCCACGCGGGCACTACCGGCATGGAAGGGATTCTCTCCGTTGCCATAGGTGCCGCTGTGACGGGCATAGCCGCGCTCTTGGGTGTTGCCCCAGGGTTGCTGTCCGTTGTATTCGGCATAACCGCTGCGTGGAGAGTCGTCATTGTCTATGATCACCTCATTCTTCTGCCAGTCACGCTCACGGGGCGACCATACGATGGCTCCTGCGTTCTCAAGCATGGGCATCAGGTAGGGAATCACCACCGTCTGGGTGAACAGATCCTCGGTGGTGCAGAACAGGTTGGGGCGCTGCCATTTCCAGCGTCCTACCTTTTGGTCGTAATAACGGCCGTGGCTGGCTGCGATGGTCAGGTGGCGGCCATCCAGGCCATGGCTGATGTCGTTGGGACGCGAGGCACGGGTCACCCAGGGCTTGCCCTTGTAGTCGATATTGCCCCATTGACGGCTGCGGTCTTCACGGTCGCGATGACGGTTGGGCACCCAATCGTCAATCAGTCTGCCATGGGTATAAAGCCTCAGGTCATAGCCGTGATAGGCTTTGGGGATGATGCTCTTGATTCTCGAATAGATGTTTTTTACGATCTCAGGGGTGAACTCCTGTTCACCGAATCGTTCCGTGGCCGTGATTTTGATGACACGCGAGTTGTTGTCCACGTCGATGCCGCTGAGGCTGGCTGTGACGGGGAAGCCTGAATAGCCGTTGCCGTAGTTTTGGAAAAAACTCCGCAGAGCCTGTTCCATATTTGAGCGGTCGGCAGATGTTTGGGCCAAAGAACTCACAGCCAGCAATGTAGTGGCCATGGCTATGGTCAGTAATCTCAATGTTCTCATTTACATTTCCAATCTTTATTACTAGTCTTACTAGTTCTCCTAGTGCTTCTAGCCCATCTAGTTTTCCTAGTCCGACTTATATCTTGAATTTCTCGGGCCGCTTGCCCTTGTAGTCTTTGAAATATCGCTTGATGTGGTTGAGGTCACCCTCGATGTCATCGGATGGGATGAAAGTTTCTGTACATTCGATCAGTTTGCGCTCATAGTCGACACCATAGAGCAGAATGGGGATGCCGGCCTTTCGGGCGATGACCAGAAAACCACGTTTCCAGTCGGCATTGGCGGAGCGGGTGCCCTCAGGGGTGATGCATAACTTGAATTGATCCATCGTTCTCGCTTCTGCAGCGAGATTGTCGGTCATGCTCGTACGTTTAGTGCGATAGACCGGGATACCGCCCAAATGGCGAAACAAAGAACCCAAAGGCCAGAAAAACCATTCCTTCTTCATAAGGAAATTGATTTTCCAGCCTTCTGCTCCAGAGTATAGTTGTCCGAGTAGAAAGTCCCAATTGCTCGTATGGGGAGCGAGACAAATGATGTATTTGTCGGGATGGGGCTCGGTGATGTTCTTGCGCCACCCCATTTTTTTATACAAGAGCCAATTGCAAAATCTCTTCCAGACCCCCATTTTATTCACTCATGTTTGTAATGTGGTCCATGATTTCGGAGATTTCCTCGGCGAAAGCATTGGCCAGATGGTCGTAATATTTTTTAGGGGGCATGCCAGGCTCGGGATGCGAGATGCGGCTGATGAAGTCATCGCGGGTGGCTAGGATGGAGGCTAACAGTGCTTCTGTGTTGGCTTCATGAGTATTCCCATGATAGAGTGACATCGCCACGCACTCGGCAAAAATGTCGCTGCAGATGGAGTTGATGGTCTTTTTTAAGTCTTTCTTGTTCATGATGTTTTTCCTTTCATTAGGGGCTCCCTCATAGAGGAAACTTGGTTGTAAAGGCAAAGATAACTATTTTTTCGCAATCTCCATGCAAATTTGAAGAAATTCTTTCCCCTTTTTGAGAAAAAATCACGAAAGACATCATACGTTCTCACGAATGATCGAATTCAAGAATTGCCCAATCCCTGTGCTCACCAATTCTCTAATTCTCTCATTCGGGATGATTATTTTCCTCTTTCATGAGATCAGCCATCATGAAAAGTTCGCACTCCGTGATCCCATTGGCCATGAGCGTGTCCTTGTCTTTGCTCAGTTCCTCAGCGATCTGCATGTCGTTGCCCACCAAGTCAAGATATTGGCGGAAACACACAATGGCACCTGAGATATCGCCTGTCACCCAGTGGCAGTAACCGGCATTCAGATGATCTTCGGCTTTCGTATCATCCGAGGAAAGCAGACGGTCATATTCCTTCAGGGCCTGGGCTGGTTTGAGGCTGGCCAGCAGGCACCAAGCCAGTACGCGGGTGATGCCAGTATCGTCGCCATGCTCGTAACTGAGCTTGTAGAGCAGGGGAGTAGCATCCGTCGCTTGCCCATTTCTGATGAGGGAGAGGGCATGGTGTAGCGCATAACTGCGGTTTTCGGGACTGAGGAGGGTGAGTTGGCTGTACGCTTGCACGGCCTCAGCAAAATGGCCTGATATCATGGCGGCGCGACCATAGCCTGCCAGGGCACGCTTGTTGGAGGGTTCTGATTCGAGGGCCTTGCCAAACTTCCTCATGGCTTCAGCAGCATCGCCTTGGTGCAATAGGCAGTAACCGGCAAGAATGTCCAGCTTGGCAGATTCTCCGATACCGCTGTTGACGAGCAATTTGCTGAGTGCGGAGAAATGACCGCGCTTGAGCAGGAAATTGCCCAATCTGAGCACATCTTTATCGGCGATGTGGCCCCGTAGGATATCATTGCAGATGAACAATGCGTTGAGGCTGTCATCTCCGCCGAAGGGGTTGTAGAAACAGTTGCGGAAATCGCTCAGCCGGAAGAAGCGGTAGAGGTCCTGCAGGTACATCAGTCGGATGTTGCCTGGCGAATGCAGTTGCTCTGAAGACATGGTGGGTCCCATGGCTGCTCCTTCATTGAGCGCATTGCGCATACTCTCGGGTATCTTGTCGATGACGGTGGCCAGGGCTAGAGCAAAGGAATACTTGTCACTGTCACAGAAAGGACCGCTGCTCATCAATGTGTCGAGAAATTGGTTGCCTTTTAGCTTCTCCTGGGTGGCGACAAGGCCCGGATGGGCGGAATAGAAAGGGCAGAACCAGTTGGAGAGGGTGTAGAAGAACGGATAGCGCTTCATCTGTGAGAAACCACCGAAATAGATGTCGCTGCCATTGCGCTGCATCTCTGACATACGCTCGAAACTCTGCTCCAACTCTTCCATGGCTCGGTCGGAGGCCTCTGGGTCGAGGATGTCCTGCATGGGATCGTCCTCTTTCTCCACGATACCGTGGCGGGTGATGTCGAATCCCTTGTTCTTCATCAGGTTGGGCATGATATCACGGCGGATTTCTGCTTGGTCGCGCTCTGCATTGATGCAGAAGAACAACTGGGTCTGCAACTCCAGAAGCTGTCGTGACGTGTCTTCATCCTGTGTCATCTCTTCGACCAGTGTTCCCACTTCGGGATAGAGGCAATGGGTACGTGTGGTGGTAAGCGCCCAGCCTACCAGTGCACGCTGGCGTACGGTTTCCTCGGTGGTTTCTTGGTATATGTGCGCCAACGCCATGTATTTGTGAACGTCGAAATAGGTGATGGAGGAGAGCGTGATGGCGCTCACCAGCAGAGCGGCGTCATTGATGTCTGTGGTGGGGGAGAGGATGAGTTGTTCAAAAAACTCACGGTCGTCGGCGTGCCATTGACGGGAAAAACTGACTCGGCCAAAAAGGGAGGACATCATGGCGTGGTGATCCGCATACAATTGCTTGCTGCGTGTTTCGGCATCTCCTTCGGAAAGACCGAGCAGCGCTACCTCACTGACAAAATCCTCCATTTGATGGGTGATGGCTGAGAATGGCTGCGTCTCCTGGGTGGCTTTACTTACAAACTGTCCGGTGCGGCTGTCCCTCATTGCGCGCATCATCAGGGTCGCCTCGTTGGTCAGACGGTCGAGACGGCGCAGAAGCGAGAGATAGACATCACTGCGCGAGGGGTCGGGATAGCCTTGCTTCAGGTAGTCGAGCATGAGCCGGTAGTCATCTTTGATTTTGCGGATGCGCTCATGCATGCCGACATAATTGCGGTTTTCCAAGAGGGAACTGATATGCTCAAGTGCCTGGCCTAAGTTCTTGGCGATGAGGCTTTTCTTGGTATTGTAGAGTGCGGTCTTGTCCATGGGATGGAATCAGTAAGTGCGCCATTTCACATTCTTTGTCTTGTCAATGTCTTTCTGGCGGGGTGGGGAAACATGGTGGAAAGTCAGACGGGGAAGCTGTTTCACTGTGCTGGCGTCGGTCTTGCAGTATTTCTCAATCACACTGCGGTAATGTTGCAAACCGCGGTCGTTGATGGAGTCACAGGCCATGTCGTAGCCTTTGGCAAGCAGTTCTGTCTGCTCTTTGCGGTAGGGGTCATCGCGCAGGGCACCGCGTGTGGCGAGAACGCCCAGTCTGATGTCTCTGTCGCGGGAGTCGAACATGACTACATGCTTGTTCACACGGGCAGTAGTAGCTTGAGGCTCTGTGAGCATCACGGCCTCTATCTCGTTGTTGATAAGCATCATCAACCTCACCGACACGTCATTGAGTTGGACGCGGAAAACGGGAAGCGGGGGCTTCACGCTGTCGATGGCGAGGGTGGCGAGATAGTCGGTGGCGGAATAGCGCGTCATGCCAATCATCCGGTCGCCGAGATGCTTGATGGCATTGATGCGGGCCTTCTGGTTGCCCAGCATCTGCCAATAGGCATCGGTAGCGGTGACATAGTCGAGGGCGTAGCCTCGTTGGCGGAGGCGCTCCGTGCGCATCAGGTCGCTGACCATGCACTCCACCTCTTTGGCTATGAAGGCTTCATCGCAGTCGATATGGGCATTTTTCTCCTTCAGACTCACATCGACATGGAGGGAGTCGAAGATACCGGTGTGAACGGCTACGAAGAGCGGCAGACAGTCGAGGGTGGGGGTGACGGCCACCTTGAGGGCCAGCGAGTCCTTGCGTGCCAGCGTGGCCTGTTCCTGCCGGTGCTTCTCGTTGCGCTCACGCGTGGTGGTACCGCATCCTGCCAGAACTAGCAGGATGACGAATAGGCTGAGATGTTTTTGGAACGAAGGCATGAATGCGCGAATCAACGGTCGGCTCTTCCTCGTCAGGAATTCATCGTAAGGAGGAATTCCTCGTTGTTGCGGGTCTGAAGCATCCTGTCGTGAATCGTGTTCATGGCCTCCACGGAGTTCATGTCGGAGATGTGCTTGCGCAGGATCCACATGCGGTCGAGCGTCGTCTTGTCCTGAAGCAGGTCGTCGCGGCGTGTGCTCGAGGCCACCAGGTTGACAGACGGGAAGATACGCTTGTTGGAGAGCGTGCGGTCGAGCTGCAACTCCATGTTGCCGGTGCCTTTGAACTCCTCGAAGATCACCTCGTCCATCTTGGAGCCGGTGTCGATGAGGGCAGTGGCGATGATGGTGAGCGAACCGCCGCCTTCGATGTTGCGGGCAGCGCCGAAGAACCGCTTGGGCTTCTGCAGGGCGTTGGCGTCAACACCGCCGGTGAGCACCTTGCCGCTGGCAGGTGAAACGGTGTTGTAGGCACGTGCCAGACGGGTGATGCTGTCGAGGAAGATCACCACATCATGTCCGCACTCCACCATGCGCTTGGCTT
>CAMZHP010000158.1 GCA_947306845.1 uncultured Prevotellaceae bacterium | reverse complement strand
GTGATCTTCTGCATCGGCGAGAGCCTGGAGGAGCGCGAGGCCAACAAGCAGAACGAGGTGGTGAAGGCCGAGTTGGAAGGCAGCGTGTTCAACCTGACCGCCGAGCAGTTCAGCAACATCATCATCGCCTACGAGCCGATCTGGGCCATTGGCACCGGCAAGACCGCCACTGCTGAGCAGGCAGAGGAGATTCATGCCTACATCCGCCAGGTGATCGCCGAGAAATTTGGTGCTGAAGTAGCCGACGCCACCTCCATCCTTTATGGCGGCAGCTGCAAGCCCAGCAACGCAGCCGAACTGTTTGCCAAGCCCGACATCGACGGCGGTCTGATTGGCGGTGCCTCTCTGAAGGCAGCCGACTTCAAGGGCATCATCGATGCTTGGAAATAAGTGATTTTTCAAAAAATCATGGTATAGTATAGTAAAACACAGAGATACAAAGGCACAGAGGATTCCCATAAAAACTCTGTCTCTCTGTGTCTCTGTGTTGAAGATAACCCTACCAAGATGATCAAGCAATCAATAGCCATATTGGCAGCTTCGCTATTCCTGACCACTGCCCATGCTCAGACGTTCCTCGACCATTTGCAGAACGATGACAAGAGCAGCGGTCAGGTATCGGTGAAGCAGAGCGAGGACATCAACAAGCTGGTGAACGGCTCTGGCAAAAGCAAGGAGCAGGGCAGCAAACAGGAAGCCACCCGCCCCCAAGAGGACCGCTCACGCCAGGAGAGCCGCCAGCGTGAGACCACGCCAAGCCGCAGCGAGAATCGCCAGCGCGACTATGAGCGCGAGCAAGGGAGCACCGCCGAGGATGAGGCTCGTGACAAGGCCCGCCGCGAGCGTGAGCGCAAGGCCCGCGAGGCTGCCCGCGCCAAGAAGATGCAGGAGTTTGAGCAAAACACCGACGCCAGCAGCTCGCGCAAGAAACTGATGAGCAACAGCAAGCGCGTGAAGGGCTACCGCATCCAGGTCTTTGCCGGTGGCAACACCCGTGCCGACCGTGCCAAGGCTCAGGAAATGGGCGCCAAGGTGAAGACGAAATTCCCCGGCCATCCTGTCTATGTGCACTTCTACTCTCCCCGCTGGTGCTGCCGTTTCGGCAACTTCCGCAATCAGGAGGCAGCCACCAAACTGCTCAAGCAAGTGAAGAAGGACGGATTCAAGAACGCCTGTGTCATCAAGACTGCCATCACCGTCAACAAATAGTTCAGCAGAACGTCATTGGCTCATGAACACAGAACCAGAATACCGGGAAGGTCTTGATGAACTGGCCTCCCACTATAAGGAGGTCTTGCGGCTGCTGGGCGAGGATCCGTCCCGCGAGGGATTGGAGAAGACTCCCATGCGTGTGGCGAAAGCCATGCAGGTGCTCACCCGTGGCTATGGGGAGGATCCCCACAAAGTGCTCACCGATGCCCTTTTTGAGGAGAATTACAACCAGATGGTGATTGTTCGCGACATCGACTTCTTCTCGATGTGCGAACACCACATGCTGCCTTTCTATGGGAAGGCTCATGTGGCATACATCCCCAAGGGCCGCATTACCGGTCTGAGCAAGATAGCCCGCGTGGTGGATATCTTCAGCCACCGTCTTCAGGTGCAGGAGAGGCTGACAGAGCAGATCAAGGACTGCATCGAACAAACCCTCCATCCCATGGGGGTGATGGTGGTGGTGGAGGCCCGCCACATGTGCATGCAGATGCGTGGTGTGGAGAAACAGAACTCCATCACGACGACGAGTGCTTTCAGCGGTGCCTTCAACCAGGCGAAGACACGCGAGGAATTCATGAACCTGCTGAGAGAGTGAAGAGTGAAGAGTGAAGAATGAAGAGTGAAGAATGAAGAATTTTGAAGGACAAATCAAAAAAAATCATTTTTTGATGCAAGGTTTTCAGGGTTCGGACGTTTGAGTAAAAAAACATCAAAAGAAAAAAGAAAGCGATGAAAAAATTGTATTATCTCATGCTTTGCATGGTTATCGGCCTGAGTGCCACCTCCTGTCTGAGTGACAAAAACGATGACAACAATTACAAAGTGCTCACCAAGGCGGATAAAGAGGCGCAACTGCGCGACATGGCTGGAATTTACAACGGGCATATCCTCTTCATCAACGACACAACCAGCAAGACCGACTCTCTGGACATCTCCTGGTTAGTGACTCCACATGACTCTACGCTGACCGTCAGGAGTTTCCCGTTGAAGCTTCTGGCTCAAGGCCTTCCAAAATCCGCTGCCCGTGACATTCTCATGAAGGAGCGGGGCGAGATGTTCTCAGCCACCCTACATCCTTATGCCGTCAATACCGACAAAGAAGGTTTTTATGCCTTCTGGGTGATTCCACGTGATTACAAGATGGAGTTCACCGTGGAACAAGAGGGGGTGAGCCATGATGTGCTGGTAGAGTTCACCGATGGGATGACCGCCTATACCACCGGCTATATGACAGAGCAATTCTATGCCTACGGCCTGTATCTCAATCATGAGATGGAATGGTATGTGCTGGTGAAGTCCGTCACAGTGGACAAGGCGAAATACACGACTGGAAGGGCCATGATGGTTTCAGGCAAGAAATAATCGGAAGTCATGACTCGTTTTGTATCATGGAATGTCAACGGGCTGCGCGCCTGCAGCGGCAAGGGTTTTGAGGAAGCCTTCAAAGCCCTTGACGCCGATTTTTTCTGCCTGCAGGAGACAAAGATGCAGGCAGGACAGCTCGACCTGCAGTTTGAGGGGTATGAGTCTTACTGGAATTACGCCGAGAAGAAGGGGTATTCCGGCACCGCCATTTATACTCGGCGACATCCGCTGAATGTGACATACGGCATCGGTGAGGAGGTGCACGACCATGAGGGACGTGTCATCACGCTGGAGATGGAGAAGTTTTTCCTGGTGACGGTCTATGTGCCCAACTCCCAGGATGGCTTGCGCCGTCTGGACTACCGTATGACGTGGGAGGATGACTTCCGTGCCTACCTGCAGCGCCTTGATGCCATCAAACCGGTCATCGTCTGTGGCGACCTGAATGTCGCCCATGAGGAGATAGACCTGAAGAATCCGAAGACCAACCGCCGCAACGCAGGTTTCACCGATGAGGAGCGCGAGAAGTTCAGCACGCTCCTTGCCGCTGGTTTTGCCGACACTTTCCGCCGCCTCTATCCCGAGGAGGTGACCTATTCCTGGTGGTCATACCGTTTTCGTGCCCGCGAGAAGAACGCCGGATGGCGCATCGACTATTTCCTGGTATCCGAGCGTCTGATGCCTCTTGTCGCCGACGCTCTGATCCATACCGACATCATGGGCAGCGACCACTGCCCGGTATCTTTAGAAATTGAAGATTGAAAATTGAAAATTGAAAATTAATCTGCCTTAAAGATGAGTGGGATAGCCATTCTGACGTTGACAGGAGTGCCATTCATCTTTCCAGGAATCCATGGTTTCATATCGAGAACCGCTTTGACTGCAGCGCGGTCGATGCCTGGTGAGAGCGGCAGGATGACAGAGGGTCGGCAAATTCTGCCATCAGCACCTATGACGAAGGAGATGACCACCCGCCCTTGAATCTTATTATTCTTCTCAAACTCAGGGTAAGTGAGTTGCTGCATGAGGAACTCCGACATTTTTCTTGTTCCCTCTGGATATTTCGGCATGCTGTCCGCTACGACATAGACAGGTTGTCCGTCCTCCATGAACTCTTTTTCGGGGGGTGGTAAAGACTTGGCAGCCTTTTTTGTTTTTGCTATTTCCCCATTGAGCATTTTGATAGCCTTTGAAGTGAGGAAGTATTCCAGCAGCCTGTTTCGTTCGATTTTCACCAGTATGTCCATCCCGTCATCATCCGGAACATTTTTCAGATTGAATGCCACCCCACTCCTATTATTGAGCAGGCATACCTGGTCTGGAATGTCATCAGAATAGATTTCAGCTTCCATTTTTGGCATATTGGTGGCAATCAGAGCGCACATCTCCGGATGGAAGAGTTTATTGGGCATGTATTTGCTTTTGATGAGGTCATGTGTAGTGAGGATCTGTTCCGTCGCCACCTCATAGGTGATGAGTCGCTGGGTGTTGACCTTGGGTTTGGGGTCATCTCCGTCGCGATGTTGTGCCATCACCCTGAACGACATATACTTGTCTTTGTCCCATCCCATCTCTATGAGTCTGAGCGTGATATATTGTCTCTTGATGTTGGGATCATCTGGCATGGCGCTGATTTCTTCTCCCAGTGTCTCATAGAACTGTTTTCTGCCCTGTGTGAGCGATTGGCAGTCATTGCCGAATATCGTGGTGCACAGCCATTTCTGCAAGCCATCCACTGCTGTTCCGCTGATGCGCTCCGGCCATTCGAGTGTCATCGCGACGAGTGTAACGACATGATCCTTTAGGAAGAGTCTTCGCTCATCCACATAGGTGATTTTGTAGGTCTGGGAATCATTGACCGTGAGCCTGCTTTCATTATCCGCTTGCTGTGCAGCAGCAGTCAGGGGCATGAAGAAAAAAAGCAGTCTGAAGATTGTATTCCTGAAAACGATTGTAGACATTGTAGTAAACAGTTAAGGGGTTGTGCTTTTTGATGATGCTGTGGTGAAACAGCTTTTAATCATGGATTATGGTGTGACAGTGATGTGGAGGCAAGTCTGCTGTGTCTCATACCTCACGTAGCATCTGCCCTTCTTCCGCAGTTTGTCCATCACCTCCCCGAGGAGGTATTTCATCTGCCGGCTGTCGTTTTGTTTTCCCTCCACATGCTTGAACCGCCTGTATGTGATGTCAAAAGTGGTGGCATGGCAGTGAGCCGAGTTGGGCACTGCATTGCTGTTCACCTTCATCAGTTTCCGCACATCCTCCTTGGTGCGGAGCACCGAGGTGACGATGATTTTATACTTCCCCATCTTATGTCTTTTCTCTGCCTTCTGGAATTGTTTCCCGATGTCCTTGAGCAGTTTGGCTGCCTGCGGGGTGAGGTAAGGCACGGAATGGGTCAGAGGGTCGATGCTGTAGTATTTTCCCTCCTCGATATGCTTGAGGTGCCGGGTCACCTTCTTTGTGAGTTGTGAGCGGTCTTCCAACGGCTCAATACCGTATTTCTTCGCTGCGGCGAGTTGGTGGGGGTTGTTGTCGTTGAAGGTAAAGGAGAAATCGACTGGCACCTCACGCCTTGTGCCGCAGGCGGTGAGGCATGCGGCCAAGACGAGAAGCATCCAGTAGTTTTTCATCATTATTCAGTCCTTTTAGAAGAATAGGAAGTATAGGAGTATTGGAGTATAGGAGTGTAGGAGTGTAGACATTACTCTTACTTAGCAGCATTCTCTATCAACGAGGAGTAATGAGGACTATTGTCTAAACTCCTAATCTTCGAAACTCCTAAACTCCTTTTTACTAAGTTATTTCACTGCCTGACGGCGGAACACCATGGTGTCGATGTCGGAAACGATCTTGAGCACGTCGCCCTCGAGGACGTAGTCCATTGGCTCAGCCTTCTCAAAGCCTCCGAGGAACTGTTTGCTGCCTTCCTTCTCCATGTTCTCTATTAAGCTCTTGATGATCTTGTCGCCCAAAGCTTCCATGGTGGGGTCTCCAAAGGAAATCTTGATGCTGTCTTTCTCAAACTTGAAGAACTGGCTGGAGTCGGCGACATTCCAGATCATCTGGTCATCTGCATCTTTCCATGTGCCTTTGAATCCCATGGTGAAGGGCATGTGGATGGACATTTCTTTTTCCTTGGAATCCATCACAGCATTGGCGGAGAAGGTCATCGTGCTGTCCTCGGCGAGATTGAGGTCAATCACCATCGAGGTATTTGCACTTGAGTCATTGTTCAGCACAGGTTCTGACTTCCACTGTCCTACGAGGGATGGGGCGGCCTCTGTGCAAGCCACGATCAGGGCCATGCATGCGAGTGAGCATACTGCATAAAAAAGCTTTCTCATAACTGAATTAAGATTATTTGAATAAAAAAACGGGTTGATGTTGCAAATATAGTGAAAAAAATGATTGAGTGTGCAAAAATCAACTTTTTTTCACCAAATAATCACACCACGTAACAGTTATTGTGTCAATGAAGCCAAGGCGCATGGCGAGTCACATGTAATGATCCATCGATCTTGACCGTTCCGCGGTGATTTGTATCACTTACAGTTGGTTGATTTCCTCCGAGGACAGACCGGTGATTCTGGCGATATCATTGTTTGAGAGACCTAAAGACTTCATTTTACGAGCATTCTCCATATTTGCCTGGCGAATACCCTCTGCACGACCTTTCTCCAGTCCCTCTGCACGACCTTTCTCCAGTCCCTCTGCACGTCCTTTCTCCAGTCCCATCTCCATCCCGGAGCGTTCCCCTTTCTGGCGGGCGGTCTCCACAACGTTGATGAGATCGCGGTACACCTTCACACTCTCCTCATAGTCGAAGCGTTCCTCGGGAGTAAGCTTGGCCACCTCGGCCTGCTCGAAAAGGCGGGTGAAGACACGCTCCTGCAAGGCGGCAGGACGCTCCATCAAACGGGAGAGATTGCGCAGCACATACAGCCACTTGTCGAACATGGTCACCAGCTCGTCCTCCGTCTTGCGGAACTTGGGCATCTCCAGATAGACAAAGGTCAGCTTGTCGTAGAACACATGCTTGTCCTCCACGTCCATCAGCTTCACCTCATGGTGCATGCAGTCGTCGGGATACTCGTCATCAGGGAAGACGAAGTTGAGGATACCCACGGTATAGACACCCTTGAGCTGGAAGTCCCAATCGCCACGCTGTGCTTGCTCGCGGATGGGGAAAGTGGCATGGAACACGCTTCGGTCCTTGAAGTAGTTCTGCTCTGCCTTCTGCATCTCCACAATAAATTTCTCTCCCATGGTGTTCTCGCAATATACATCAAACACAGCCTTGCGGTCCACCATGCCGCTGCCTAACTGCTCGCTGTTGCGGTAGGTGATGTCGCGTATCTCCTCATGTCCCTCAAAGAGTGCATTGAGGAAACTGATGAGCAACTCCTTGTTCATCTCTGAGCCGAACAGTTTCTTGAAACCGAAGTCGGTGTATGGGTTGATGTATTTTCCTTCCATGATTCAGTCTTTTCCTATTTGCTAGCGAATATAAGAAAAGTCGGGCGAAATGCAAAATATATGGCAATTATTTTTTCTAAAGCTCAGGATTAGAGTGAAGAGTGAAGATTCAAAAAGTGAAGAGTGAAGAGTGAAGAGTGAAGAATAATTCGAAAATTCTCCAATTCGGGACAAATTTATTCGTGAAGATTCGTGAGTTTCGTGGTTGAAATAAATTCATGAATTAATTCATGCGCAATTCGTGGTAATTTATGTGAATGAAAAAAGGAAACACGAATGACCATGTAATCTATCCATGAAATTATCATTAATTTCTTCGCCGCAAGCGGCGATATATTCCTTGATTCCATGATTCCTTAGACAAATAATCATTAGCCATCATTCGTGTCCTTTCGTGCCTTTCGTGGTTGAAAACGATTCGAACTTTCCGTGGTTGAAATAATTCATGAATTAATTCATGCGCAATTCGTGGTAATTTATGTAAATGAAAAAAGAAAACACGAATGACCATGTAATCTATCCATGAATTACCATTAATTTCTTCGCCGCAAGCGGCGATATATTCCTTGATTCCATGATTCCTTAG
>CAMZHP010000157.1 GCA_947306845.1 uncultured Prevotellaceae bacterium | reverse complement strand
AGTTCGCGCCTACCGAGGAAGACCGCCTCCAGTGTGGAGCACAGCAGCGACTTGCCAAACCGTCTCGGACGGCTCAGGAAATAGGGCTTTCCCTCGGTGATCATTTTGTAAATGAGCGGGGTCTTGTCCACATATACATATCCGTCCAAGCGGATGCTCTCAAAGCTCTGAATTCCTACGGGATACTTTCTCTTGACAGCCATGATTCAGCGATTTCGGTTTTAGACCGCTAAGGTAGGGAAAAAAAGTGAAACTTCCAAATTTTTTGGGTCTGTGAACTGCTGACGCACCTTTTTACCCACGACCGCGGAGCGGTGAGAATTAATGAACAATTACATGTAATTCGCGTTTTCTTTTTTCACGTATAATGACCATATAATTTCCCATTAATTTTTTAATTACCTCCCTTCGGTCAGTGGGTCTTCGACAAATCTCTCTGTATCTCCGTGTCTCTGTGTTGAAATATTATTCGTAAATTTCGTGGTTTCTTAACATATATTACATGGCCATTACATGATCATTATATGTTTCCTTTTTCTAACAAGTTCTTGACGTTGGTGCTTCTCACGGAAAAGCACAGATAAAAATTTGGCTGTTCGCTCGTTTCGTCGTAACTTTGCAACCCCACAAGCCCATGACCAAATAACTCATCAATGAGAAAGATATCCGGAGACCAAATCCCTGTCGACGTCAGTCCCTCTGTGGCAACCATCGGTTTTTTTGACGGGGTGCATACAGGCCATCAGCACCTCATCGCACAGGTGGTGGAAGAAGCGAGGAAGGCGGGACTGAGTTCATTGGTTGTCACCTTCGACAACCATCCCCGGCAGGTGACCACACCCGAATATATCCCCCAGATGCTCACCACCGGCGAGGAAAAGATGGTGAAACTCGAGCAAACGGGCATCGATGCCTGTGTCTCGCTGCATTTCACGCCGCAACTGGCAGCACTCTCCGCCCGTGAGTTCATGGAGCAGATGCTGCGCGACCGCCTGCATGTGAGGAAATTGGTGATCGGCTATGACAACCGCTTCGGACATAATCGATCAGAGGGTTTCGAGGACTATGTGCGCCACGGACGGGATCTAGGCATTGAGGTGATGGCCAGCACACCGTTCAACATCGACGGTCAGGCCGTGAGCAGCAGTCGCATACGGCGGTTGCTGGCAGCAGGCGAGACGATAGAGGCCGCCCGCTGTCTGGGTGGTCCTTACATCCTTGCCGGAAGGGTGGTGGAGGGCTTTCAGTTGGGCAGGCGTCTGGGCTTTCCCACTGCCAACATCGACATGGGAGATGAGCCAAAGCTGTTGCCTGCCGCCGGTGTCTATGCCGTCAAGGTCATGATGGAGGGTAGCACGGAGGTGAAAAATGCCGTGATGAATATCGGCCGCCGCCCCACTTTTGGGGGAGAGGAAACATCGGTGGAGGTGCACGTCATCCATTTTGAGGGCAACCTCTACGGGCACCGTGTCATGGTGGCTGTCGGCGAGCGCTTGCGTGGCGAGAGGAAGTTCACATCTGCGGAAGCGCTGGCTCATCAGTTGCGCAAGGACGTGCTGCAGGCGCAGCAATTGTTTGATCAAGAAAAGTTAAATGAAGATGAAGAATAATAGTCGTAATGGCATAGTCAATGCGTTGATCTATCTGGTGGTGTTTGTACTGGTGCAGTTGATCACCACTTATGTGGTTGGCATCATCTGGGGACATGTAGAAGGAAAAACAGTCCGTCAGTCCATGGCCGCCATAGAGGCGGGAAACACGTCCATTCCGCAGTTGATCGTCATCCAGTCGGTGTTTAGTCTGATCGTGATGGTCATCTTCCTTCGGCGCCGTTGGGCGACGGTGTCGCGCACCTACCTGCGCACATGGCCTGTGGGTGTCCTCTTCTGGGTGACATTGGCAGCCTTGGGCACGGTCATCCCGTCGGAGGCTTTTCTCGAACTGGTGCCATTGCCCGATTGGTCGGGTAACTCGCTGGAAGGGCTGTTGGGAAGTCGGTGGGGCTATCTGGCCGTCTGCATCTTCGCTCCCCTGGTGGAGGAACTGGTGTTCCGTGGCGCCATTCTCAGGGCATTGCTGGAGACCGCGAAAAGTCATTGGGTGGCCATCACCGTGTCTGCAATGCTTTTCTCCGCCGTCCACCTCAATCCGATACAGATGCCCCATGCCTTCTGCCTGGGACTGCTGCTGGGATGGATGTACTACCGCACAGGCAGCGTCATCCCCGGCATCATGCTGCACTGGGTGAACAATACGGTGGCCTATGCCATCTACAATATCTTTCCGCAATGTCATGAGGCGACCTTGTCCGACCTGTTTGGCGGCAACACCACAAAAGTGGCTCTTGCGGTGGTCTTCTCATTGTGCATCTTCATCCCCGCTGTCGTGCAGCTCCATCTTCGCATGAAACGGGTGCAATGAAGTTTTTGGGAGTATAGGAGTATAGGAGTTTGGGAGTATAGGAGTTTAGACGTATGATTTGTTTGGCGAGGGGGCGTGGATAGGGTCGCTGTGACACAGCGACATACCGAACACCAACAACGGAGGATGCCCATCAGAAAAAAATGTAATCATAATTCTTAATTCCTAATTCTTAATACTTAATTTCTAATTCTTAATCCTTCATCGCTCTCATTGCATTGAGGACGGCCAGGACGGTGACACCGACATCAGCGAAGACCGCCATCCACATGGTGGCGATGCCGAGTGCTGCCAGCAGGAGCACGGCCACCTTGACGCTGATGGCGAAGACCACGTTCTGACGGGCGATGGACAGGGTGCGGCGGGCGATGCGGATGGCAAGGGCCGTCTTTGAGGGATGGTCGTCCATCAGCACCACATCGGCGGCTTCGATGGCAGCATCACTGCCCAGTCCGCCCATGGCGATGCCCACGTCGGCACGTGCCAGCACAGGCGCGTCGTTGATGCCGTCGCCGACAAAGGCGAGTTTCTTTCCTTCTTCCTTTGACTGCAGCAGTCGCTCTATGTGCGCCACCTTGTCGGTTGGCAGCAATTCCGTGTGGTATTCGCTGATGCCCAGTTGTTTAGCCACGTGGGCACCCACTTTCTCTTGGTCGCCGGTGAGCATCACGATGTGATGGACGCCCATCTCGCCGAGTTGGCGGATGGTGTCGGCACTGTCCTCCTTCACGCGGTCGTTGATGACGATGTGCCCCGCGTAGGTGCCGTTGATGGCGACATGGATGATGGTGCCGGTATGGGTGGAGCAGTCATGCCACTTGGCCCCGACGGCATCCATCATTTTGGTGTTGCCCACGCAGACGATGTCGCTGCCCACAAGGGCACGCACACCTTGTCCCGCCACTTCCTTGACATCGCTCACATGGCAACCGTCTGTAGCCTCATCGGGAAAGGCATCGCGCAAGGCCGTGCCGATGGGGTGGGTGGAGAAATGCTCCACATGGGCTGCGAGATGCAGCAACTGCCGCTCATCGCAGGTTTCGGGATGTACGGCCTCCACAGCGAACTGCCCGTGGGTGAGGGTGCCGGTCTTGTCGAAGACGATGCAGCCGATTTTCGACAGCACGTCGATGTAGTTGGCTCCCTTGATGAGAATGCCGTGGCGGGAGGCGCCTCCGATGCCG
This sequence comes from uncultured Prevotellaceae bacterium, assembly GCA_947306845.1. The sequence goes on along the minus strand of CAMZHP010000157.1, from coordinate 4,110 downwards.
CCGAAGAAGGTGAGGGGGACGCTGATGACCAAGGCGCAGGGGCACGACACGATGAGAAACATCAGGGCACGGTAGAGCCAGTCGGCGAAGGCTGTGGCGAAATGCCCTGAGAACAACGGCGGAATGACGGCGATGGCGAGAGCAGCGAAGACCACAATGGGAGTATAGACCCTGGCAAAGCGGGTGATGAATGTCTCGCTTTTTGACTTGTGCTCACTGGCATGCTCCACGAGGTCGATGATCTTGGAGGCTGTGCTGTCGCCAAAGCTCTTAGTGGTGCGCACGCGCAGGAGTCCGGAGAGGTTGACACAGCCGGAGATGACCTCGTCGCCGATGGTCACTTGGCGCGGTATGCTCTCGCCGGTGAGGGCTGTTGTGTTGAGTGCCGATGTGCCTTCTGAAATGACACCGTCAAGTGGTATCTTGTCGCCGGGGCGGATGACGATGGTCTCGCCCACAGCCACCTGGTCGGGAGAGATGTCGGTCACCTCGCCTCCCCGCTCCACATGGGCTACGTCGGGGCGGATGTCCATCAGGTGGGCGATGCTGTCGCGGCTCTTCCCTTCGGCATACCCCTCGAAGAGTTCGCCTATCTGGAAGAAAAGCATCACGAAGACAGCCTCAGGAAATTCTGTCTCCGCTCCGGGCAGGAAACCAATGCAGAGGGCACCGATGGTGGCGACCGACATGAGGAAATGCTCGTTGAACGCATCGCCGTGCATCAGACCCTCGGCGGCTTCGCGGAGGGTGTCGTGACCGATGAGGAGATATGGTATAAGGTACACGAGCAGCAGTTGCCATGTGGGCAGCGACAGATGGTGCTCTATCCATGCTGCAGCGATGAGCAACAGGATGGTGATGCCGATGAGCAGCAGTTGACTGCGTAGGCTGCCATGATGCTCATGGTGGTGCTCGTGGTGATGCCCATGGTGGTGCTCGTGGTAATGCTCATGATTGTGTTCGTGATGATGCTCATGTGAGCAACACTCATGTTCGTGATGATGTCCCATAATGTGAAGTCTTTTGTAATTCTGGTGCAAAGGTAGGACATCTGAAATGCAACATGGTTGCAAAGTTTCATCATCACATCGGCAAGTATCAAAAAAACAGCGAGACAAGCACCTTGGCTTGTCTCGCTGATATGATTGCTGCTTGCCTTTTCCGGGGCAGTCCGCGAAAACCTATATAAGTGGTTTGGCGGCTGAGCAAATAAGGGTGCGGCTCAGTGGATCTCAAACAGGTTGAAGAAACCTGTCATCATGAACACTTTCTTGATCTCGTCGCTGATGTGTTCGATAACCACTTTGCCACCCTTGGAGGCAGCGGCTTTGCGGATGGTGAGAAACAATCGGAGGCCTGAGCTGCTGATATACTGCAGTTGCTCGCAGTCGAGGATGATATCCTTGTCGGCATTCTCCAACAAGGGTACGATTTCCTGCTGTGCTTTGACGGCAGAAGGGGTGTCCAACCGCCCAATGACAGCTGCCAGCATGACTCCGTCCTGTTCTTTGATGTCAAAACTCATAGTCTTCGTGCTTTTTAAAATGCCCTCCAATAGCGTGGAGGGCATAATGATGGATTTACAGATGGTGATTACTTCACCAGAGCCTTGCGTGCAGCGTTGATGTTGTCCTTGGCATCTGCCAGCTGTGACTTCAGCTCATCAAGAGTGGTGGCGTTGAGGGTCTTCAGCGGAGCGAGTGCCTCTGCGATAGGCTTGATCTCCGGGTCGTAGTTGGCCAGGCGGTCAACAGCGTCAAGAATCAGGATGATGCGGTATGACACGTTGGAGGCAGCCTCGTCGTTGAACACGCTGAGGAATTTGTCTGAATTCTGGTTGACGATGTAGAGCTGCTCCACCAAGGCTGCAGAGGCAATCTGCCAGAACTGGTTGATGCGGCCGTTCTCGTTCATGGAGTCATACAGAGCTGTGGTGGTCTCGAAAACAGAGTTGGCATCGTCGAGCAACTTGAAAGAGGGGTCGTTGATGTCGGCGGCCAGTTTCGAGATAGCCTTGTCGTATTCTTCTGTCGGCATCTCATAGAGGGCAGCGATCTTCTTGTCCACGTTGAGAGCGCTGATGATGCGGTATTTCTCAGCCAGAGTGGTGGCCTCCTGGGCAACGCTGGGGTCGAGCAGATAGTCGGGCTTGACTTGCTTCTCTTCCTTGGTCAGGGTCAGTCCGCCGTTGTCTTCCTGGACGAAGGGCAGCTGTTTGAGCTTGCCAAGGTCGGCAGCGATGCTGTCGATGTGCATCTTGATGCTGGCCTCAATCTGCTCCTGTTCGAAACTCTTCTCAGTCTCAGTAACTTGTTCCTGAACGTTCTTCTTGTTGCCCGTGCAAGCTGCAAAGATGACAGCTGCAATTGCAATAGCAAATACTGATAATTTTTTCATGCTTTTAAAAATTTAAAGTTATTAATAATAAATGTTTGTTGATATGTTCCGGTACTTTTGTATGACGGTTCGTTTATTGGACTTCCTTCCTGATCCATCTGCCAGGGCGGTCGGTGAGGAGGAGCACTGTCACGATGATGCTCATCAGCAACAGTACAGTGATGTTGAACCACATGGTCTTGATGTGGTGGGAGCCTATGATTTTCTCACTGCTGTAGAAGGGGGCTCGCCCGATCTTGCTGTGAGGGGTTAGGAATATCATTCCGGCGCGCGGCACGATATGATTGTCAATCACGTCGAGGGTCCGTTTGTTGTCAGCACCGATGACAAAGTCTTCCAGCTTCAGGTTGTAGTTGTCGCGCTTCAGTTGCAGCAGCGTTTCCTTACCGTTTTGGCGGATGAAGGCGGATATCTGTGCGTCGGCTTTCAGCGTGATCTCGTTGCTGCGCTTCGACAGGATTTTCTCCGCTTTCTTCAGGTAGTCGTACAGCGACTGGTTGGAATCATCTCCCTGATAGGGCTCCATGCCACAATAATCGGTCAGGATGGGCAGATTGAGGTGGATGACATCCAAGTGCTCCTTTTTCACCTCCTTGCCTTTCAGTTCCTCATCCTTCTTGGTCTCAAGCTGTGACTGCAGCTCATCGAGGAATCCCATGTTGTAGAACTGTGTCTCATATTTCTCCTTGTCCTTTTCAAAGAACTGAGCCTCGTAGGGATTGTCGGTGAATGAGGTGACAGCGAGAGCCTCGTAGGACCATCGCGAGGGGATGACATCTCCGATGAGTGGCACATGGCCTGTCGTGCTCTTGGGAGACAAGTCCGTGAAGCTGACCACCAGTCCGCAGAGCAGTATCTGCGGGATGAGCAGCAGCGGTATGCTGATGTATATGGCGACCACCGAGTTGAGGCATTGTGATAGTAGCAGTCCTGTCAGACTTGCCAGCAGAGCGGTGACGAACAGGATGAGCCACCACTGCCAGAACAGCCCGTGCAGTCCCATGATGGTGTTTCCGATGAGGATGAACAGCAGGGTCTGTATGAGCGAGACACCTGCCATGTAGACAATCTTCGACCAGATGTAGCTGCCATAAGACAGGTTGAGGAAGCTCTCGCGCTTGAGCAGGGCCCGGTCTTTGATGATTTCCTCGGCGCTGCCGCTCATGCCAGTGAAAGTGGCTACGATGACAGCCATGAAGAAATAGCTCACCAGATTTTTGTTGTCCATCACCGTGTAGCCTTCTGGTGGGGCGTAACGGGTGAGGAGTGCGCATATGATGGCGAGCAGCGGCGAAACCAGCAGCGTGATGCAAAGATACTGCTTGTTGGTGATCTTGGTCTTGATGTTGCGCAACAGGAAGATGTAGAACTGCCTGAGCGCGCTGGGCTTCTTCTGGTCGGAAGGCGGCACGCTGCTCACCTCGGGCTGCGGCATCTCCCCGCGGTTGCTTAGGTAGAGCTCATGCCAGTCCTGTGGGGTCATCTTCCGCTCGTCGGATGGCTCACCTGTATTGCTGAGTGCTTTCTCATCGATGATGTTGAGCACAATCTCCGGATTCACGTTGCCGCAGGTGGGACAGGCACTGGTCTCCGCATCGGCATAGTTGGCTGCCTCCTTGAAATAGGTGATGGCATCAATGGGATTGCCGTCGAAGACGGGGTATCCCCCTCTGTCGAGCAGCCAAAGGCGGTCAAAGAGCTTGTAGACGTCGC
>CAMZHP010000156.1 GCA_947306845.1 uncultured Prevotellaceae bacterium | reverse complement strand
TAGTGTTTTTTTTGTGGGTATCCAAATTATTTGAGAAATATTTTTAAGGGAACATCAATCAAGGAAGTTTAAAAGGGTTTGAGGGTTTAATGGGTTCAAGGGGTTTAAGGGGTTTAAGGGGTATAAGGAATTATCGCAGAACATCGCGTTCTAGAATTATCACCGCCATTTTGGCAATGGTAATCATAATTCTTAATTCTTAATCCTTCATTCTTAATTCTATTCCTAATCCTTCATTCTTAATTCAATCATCTCCACGACCGTGAGATGCTGCCCGCTAACGCGGAAAAGGATGTCGTAACGGCCATAAGGCATGCCATAAACCCGTGACGAGTCTTCCTGATAATGTGGACGAGGGTCGAGTGACAGCAACTCCCGCACCACCGCCACGTCGTCGGAAGACAACTTGCCGGACACCCCCTCAGCAAATGACACCTCAAGGCGTTGCCACTCATACTCGTCGACAAAACCGCTGCGCACACCCACATGACTGTCGGCATACTCCACGTAAGGTTTGATATCGAAGATAGGTGTCCCATCTATCAGGTCGGCACCCGAAACATGCAGCACCGGACCGTCGGGCGTATCCAAACTGATGCTTTCCAGCCGGACGGATGACAGTCCGATGGGATTGGGACGGTATGGAGAGCGCGTGGCAAACACGCCCAGGGAACTGTTGCCGCCCAATAGCGGCGGCCTCACTGTAGCACGCACGGCCTCATGACGGTTGGCAGAAAACTGCCATAACAGCCAGAGGTAGTCGAATCCTTCGATTCCACGTATGAAAGAAGGGTCGCGGTACTCGGGCAGGAAGACGATCTGTCCCTTCAATCCCCCGACGATGCCACTCTGACGCGGCGTACCGAACTTGGAGGAGAGCGGGGAGCGGAAGAAAGCGATGGGACTGAGTGTCATGACAGCCAACAGCGATAGGCGGCATAAGCCAACATCAAAGCCATCGTGGCCAACAGCATAGCGATGGGCACCCACTGCTCACGCTCAGGAACTGTGGTGAGGCAGGTGCGTTCCGGAAGGCTACCGCTGCGGCGGGATATAACCTTCACCAAAACTACCATGACGCGATAGACCACAAACGCCGTCATGCCACCAACAATCATGCCAGCCAACAGATCACCGAAGAAATGGACTCCGAGATACAAACGCGACCAACAGGTGATAAATGCCCACGCGAACAGCGTGAGAGACAACAACTTGCGGCGGAACACCAAGGAGAGGAAGAAAGCCAGTCCCCATGTATTGGAGGCGTGGGCCGAGGGACAGCTGTAGCTCACGGGGCGATAGCCATCAACGAGATGCACCATGTCTGAAAGAGGATTCTCAGGGTCGCAGGGTCGCAACCTTTGCACTATCGGCCGAAGCCACGAAGACGACACCTGATCGCAGAAGGTGATGAGCACCACGATAGCCAGCAGGCATCCCACCGAAAAACGCCAGGAGTAGTTGCGGAAAAGAAACCATATCAGTCCAGCATAAAAAAAGAACCAGATATTCTTGCTGCTGAAAAGCAACATGAACACATCCCAAAACGGGGTGTGCACACTATTCACACTCAGCGTGAACCGCGTGTCGGCCTCAATGAGGTAATTGACAAAAGTATTCAGAATATCCAATTGCTCCCTAGATTTGTCCGCAAAGGTAACACTTTCCCATCTGAAATAGCCATCATTGCAACAGTTTTCGCAAAAAATCAACCAAAAATATGCTGAAATCCTCAAACTTTCACTATTTTTGCGATGCAAAATCAATGATCAATACAACGACCCATTATGTTTGGAATAGGAACACAAGAATTGCTGGTCATCGCATTGATTGTCCTCCTGCTGTTCGGCGGAAAGAAAATTCCCGAACTGATGAAAGGATTGGGCAAAGGTGTGAAAAGCTTCAAGGATGGCATGAGCGGCCTTGATGACGAGAATGAAGAGGGCAAGAAAAGCGACGAGGTAAAACAGGAATGAGCAAGACAGGCGAAAGCGGCACTTTCTGGGACCATCTCGACGAGCTGCGCAACGTCATCCTCAGGGTGATGGGTGTCACCGTTGCCTTTGCCGTACTGGCTTTCTTGTTCAAAGAACCTCTTTTCAAGTTGGTGCTGGCGCCGAGCAAGGGAGATTTCCTTACCTACCGCCTGCTGGGCATTCCCGATTTTCATCTTCACCTAATGAATACGGGACTGACGGAGCAGTTCATGATTCACATGAAGGTGGCGCTCTACTGTGGCCTGCTCCTGGCATCGCCTTATGTCATCTATCAACTTTTCGGATTTGTGGCCCCAGCCCTCTACGACAATGAGCGGCGTCCGGCGGTGCGCGTGGTGACGGCCAGCTATGCGATGTTCATTTTGGGTGCTGCCGTCAACTACCTGCTGGTATTTCCTCTCACGGTAAGATTTCTTGGCACCTATCAGGTGAGTCCCGACGTGACGAACATGCTCACCATACAGTCGTATGCCGACACGCTGATTTCCATGAGCCTTGTGCTGGGGGTTGTGTTTGAGCTGCCCGTGGTGAGTTGGCTCCTCGCCCTGATGGGCATTCTGAAATGGAAACAAATGGCCCGTTTCCGCAAGCACGCCTTTGTCGTCATCCTGATGGTGGCTGCCATCATCACTCCCACCACCGACGCATTCACGCTCTTTATCGTGGCTCTGCCCATCTGGCTGCTCTATGAGCTGAGCATCCTCATCGTCAGGATCACCTGACAGGCACCACCCTGACCGAGAGGCGCTCACGGTCGAAGACGATTCCCCGCTTTTCGATGAATGCACTAAAAGCACCGCTGTCTGCCAGTTGGCGCGGTGTCCCTATGTCCAGCCGTTGCGGCCCCGTCATGAGCCACACGATATCGGCTATCTGCAAGGCCAGTTCCAAATCGTGCGTGGAGAGAAAAATGGTCTTGTCGGCAGTGCGGCTGAGCTGGTGGAGCATCTGCATCATCTCCACCTTGCTGGGATAATCCAAAAAAGCGGTCGGCTCGTCCAGGAAGATGACAGGCGTCTGTTGTGCCAAAGCCTTGGCAATCATCACTTTCTGCCGCTCTCCGTCGCTCAGGTTCTGTATCATCCTGCCCTTGAGCGTATCGATGCCTACCATTGATATGGCCTCACCAACAATGGCGTTGTCCTCGGCTGACAATCCTCCCCAGAAACCTGTATAGGGACTGCGTCCCAGGCCTACCATATCCTCCACAGTCATGTTCTGCACATCAGGACGGGCGGTGAGCACCACCCCGATGAGTTTGGCGAGTTGTTTCTCATTCAGCTGAGCCAAGTCCTGCCCATGGATGAACACCTGTCCTTCCAACGGACTCTGGAAGGCGGAAAGCGTGCGCAGCAAGGTGGACTTCCCCACTCCATTGGGGCCAATCAGGCATGTCAGACAAGCATTTTCAAGCGAGGCGTTGATGCCTTCGGCCACCACCCTGCGCTTCTTATGCGCCATATATCCTATGGTGAGATTCGTCAGTCTTACAGTTTCCATATGCCATTTCTCTTTTCAGCGTGCTAAGGTACGAAATAATATTGAAGATTGAAAATTGAAGATTGAAAATTGAGGATCAGTTTCTCCGTATGTTGCGTTTCCGACGCAACACCTATAAAAAGACCATTCTCTCACCCCTCACCTCTCACCTCTCACTTCCCACCTCCCTTCTCTACCTACAAAGAAAGCAGGACGGATTCACATCCATCCTGCCCCATAAAAAATAATCAAGGGATTATCAAAAGAACTAATTATGCCTCAATAACAATATATAAATAGAAACCGATTCTTAATTGCGACTTGCCTTCCATCAGGTTTGTCTTTCTGATGCAAAGTTCGCAATTAAGAACCGGCCACGGAAAGGAAAACTCCTAAACGGCAGTAGAGTTTTCCCTATTTATGAGAGGAAATTTCCCCTTACTCACCCTCGGGTATCACAGGTCGTGGTGTCACCGTCCCTGGGTCAGGTGTAGAAATAGGTGTCACTTCCGACTTGAACTCCTCTGCGGGTTGCTGCTGTTGGGGTTGTTGAGGTTGCTGAGGTTGTGTGGTGCTCTCTGTCCTAGGCTGAGTCACATGATCATCGTAGTTGCCGGATGGGCCCATGTAGCCAGAATCTGACGGAAGCGTCTCTGCAGGCTTCTCCTCCGTTTTCTTTTGGGGCTGCTCTGTCTTGTTTTCATTCTTCTTGTCTTCCGGCAGCTCAATCGCCTTGGGCCGCTCACCCTTCATGATATTGACAGTATCCTTCTTGACAGAATCCTTCTTCACCTCGATGGCTGGTGTCTCCACATCCTCATGCTGCGTTGACCTTCTCATCCACCACCAAGCCAGGGCGCCCAAGGCCACAATCAACAATGCGGTGACCAGCACAACGGGAAATCCGCTCTTGTCTTCCTTTTCCCGGCGATACTCTCTCTCACTCTGGCGGGATGGTTGTATCGGCTGTTCTTTCCGTTGGGGCTTGGGTTTCCGAGGAACAGCTTCGGAGGTTCCGGCATTCTCTTTCTTCCTATCAGAAGACCCAGCCATGGGCCGGCGAACGCCCTCTCTGCCCTCAGGCTCCTTGCCCTTAACGGACGAGGCCACCTGAGAGGCTACGGCAGCCGAAACCACATCTTCCACCAGATGCTCGTCCATGGCTTCATTCATCACTCCGCTCACATGCACGATGGTGATGGAATAATTGTCAGGACACTCCGACAGTTCCCTGATCATCCTCATCAGTTTGGTGTTGTCATTGACCGGCTCACAGATGATTTCCTGCAAGCGGGCGTCGGAGATGCATTGCGCGGCCCCCTTGGTCAGCAGCACGAAATAGTCACCATACTGCACATTGACAATATGAGCCCTTGTCGGCTGCACCCGCCGCTCCTGACCACCGACAAAAGACCTGATGTCACTGGCAGAGCGATAGAGGATGGCGCGCTCCTTGGGGCGAACATGGAAGATGCACGAAGATCCCACATGCGCCGCCATCACACCATGACGGTGGAGGTAAAGCAATGCGAAACTTGTTCCCTGACTGTCAGGGCACCGCCGTCCCATGGCACTGGCAGCTCCCTGCAATGCCTCGTCCAGCATCTCATCGGTGAACGGTTCGTCGGGGCATGTATTCTGGAAGAAATAGTCAGAAACCGTCTGGCAGAAGCACTCGCTGGCCTCAAATCCCTTGCCGTCGCCACCATGGCCATCAGCAACAATAAAGAGTTTGTCGTGAATGGTTCCCTCACCCAAGGCAGGAAAGACGCTGTCTTCCTGAATGGCTTTCCTGCCAGTTCCGGAAGTGGACAGAGGCTTCAAAATATCAAATTTCATAGCTCACTAATCGTTGACGAGTTGATGAAAATCATTACCGACGGCGTATCCGTCACAATTTGCAAAATTATATAAAAATTTCTTAATTCCAAATTTTTCATCAAAAAAGAATACACTAAACAGAAGGGGGCCGAAACCTCTCTCCCGTTTAGTGCATCAAGATGGGGCAGTTGCCTGATATTATCGGATGACGTGCAGCTCGTGGAGCAATTCTCTCAGTCCCACAAAGCAGAGGCCATACAGAACGATGGCAATGATGAGGACAATGACCCATGTCAAGGGGCCCTTCATCCCCTTCTCGCTGAATGGCCTTGTAAAGAACTCAAGGACATTGAGGCCCAGCATCCACAAAATAGGGATGAAAGCTACACCAAACAGCGCAGCCAGCAATATAGAACTTCTCAGAACCACTACGAAATAGGCTCCCAACAAGCAACTGAAAACCAGGCAAATACTTCCTAATTTATCAAAAGCATCCATCTTTATTGAGTTTTTTATATGGGCAGGCTGTCTCAGCCTCTTTCCCAGCCTTACGGCCTGCCCAAATGGGTTAATTACAATTGATATCAATTTTAATTGTTATGCAACAATTGCATGACGTTGTTTCACCACGGTCTGCAAATGATGCATGCAAAATTAATGATTTCTCTTGACATTACACTCTTTTTGCAAATTTTTCTTGCATAATGTGTTTTTTTTGACAAAAAATTAACAAAACTTTTGAAAGTAGGCTGTTGGCCCTTCTTCGCACGTTGTCCTTTAGCAACCATTCCTCCGTTACTTCCGCTTTTATTTCTTCTTTGTTACAGGACGAATTTTGCCATTATCGTTAAAACTGTTATAGGTAAGCATCCCGTCCAGCATAAAATCATGGGTGATTCTCTCTATTGTCTGCGACGGGGTGAAGATATGGGTATACTTATCGACCGTGCCTCCGGAAAAGTAATAGTATTGGGGTGCAAGATACCAGACGGAACCGTCTTCATAGTCGAATGTTGACGACCAATAGCCTGCGCGGTAAGTATATTCCTCTCTGGTCGTAATAGGCACAGTAGCCGTGGAGCCTATCCAACAACACTCAAATGTCCTGCTGCGGTAGTGAGAGGGTAGCAGTATGCTACGTCCGCTAGGGCCAGTAAACATAAAGCTGACGGATTCTGAGGGATGACCGTCGTAATAGGCAGTCAGTGAACAGTAATCCAAAAGCTCCTGCATCTGTTCTCGCGAAGGCATCTGCAGGCCAGTATAGGCATTGGCTGCGTCCTCAGGTGTTCGTGCAATATCGAGTTCGGTCTTGGTGCCGATAAGGTCACGATTGAAGAGTTTCTGTAGGAATTCCATGCTGAAGTATTCGCCGTTGGTGATGTCACCAAAGTTCCAGTTCCATTTTGTTGTGGAACTCTCATTATGGTAGTAGATAGAATTGCCCCCTCCTCCGACGCTGTAGTCGTGGTCGTCGTATTTCGTCTCGTAATAGGCCGCGTCGGGTATTGGTTTTGTAGTGCCCCACATAAACTCATAACCCTCATCCTCAGGCTCCGAGGCTCCTACGTTGCAGCATGCCCATAGTGTACCGCTGGGCAGGCCGAGGTCGATCAAGTGCGGGTGATTGCCGTCGGGACATACTGACGATGCCTTGTGGTTGTAATCCACCTCGTAGGTCTTGGGCTTGCCCTTCTGGATCTCCGTCTCGCCCGTGTACTGCACATAGGGGTAGAGTTCCACGGTGCGGTGGGTGTCGTTGTAGTAGTAGGCATAGCGGGTGTCGCTGTAGGGGTTGCTGCCGAGGTTGGCGCAGGATATCTTTTTGTCTTCAGCATAGATGTCGTGGTAGATGTAGCCCCAGTCCTTCACGTTCTGCGCACCTTCCGACAGTTCGACGGTGGTCGTGGCGTTGAATTTGTAGAAGTAGTTGCGGCCGTCATACTCGTAGCCCTGCTCCTTGGAATAATGCGAGCCGGTCTGCTCGAAGCTGACGATGCGCACGGGGAACGGGTCGCGCTCCAGATCAGCGGAGGCCATACAGCCATCATCTGAAAAGCGTTTTTTGACGAACCGGCCGTGGTTATTGACGAACCGACCGAAATTTTGGATGAAAAGGTGCCGCTACAAAAAACCATTCTGCAAGTATTTAAATACTCATGGCGTCAAGATTATTGTTCAGATACAATTGTATAATTATTTGCATAAACGCATAATATCGCATATTATGCGACGTTTTAGTACAAAAAACGTCAGGACACACTAATAAAAGGACCTGCCCAAACGGACAGGTCCCTTTCATTATGTAAGAGTAGTTTTTACTCCTCTACAGCAGCCTGTGCGGCGGCCAGACGTGCGATAGGCACACGGAACGGCGAGCAAGAAGCGTAGTTCATGCCGATCTTGGCACAGAACTTCACAGAGCTGGGCTCACCACCATGCT